>JAYWAR010000336.1:0-11211 GCA_043782285.1 Akkermansiaceae bacterium
GACCGGATTGAGCTCCGGACTGCAGGTGGGCGGGGTGATGATCCGGAAATTTGCGTGCAGTTCGCAGGCTTTATTACGGTGATGAAATCCCGTGCCGTCGCCGCTGACCCCATGCATCGCATCTTCGGCGCTCTACGGGCGTTCTATTCAGAGGCTTAAGGTAGTTTCCATGTGGTACGGTAGTGTTGGTACTCGGCGGATGGTAAGAGTATGTAAAGCGGGTTGCAAGTGGGGTCGATTTGGGCAACTAGCCACTGCAATTTCGATTTTTCCATGGTGGTACAACCGGCGGTTGCGGCGGCCCCATCGCGTCGCCAAATGTGAAAGAAAATCGATGAGCCAGCATGGGGGGTGGCGTGGGGCGGCGGGTTGTGAGCGATGAAGAGTTTGAGCGAATGGACCGGATCGGTTTGTTTCATTTGCTGTTTTTTCTCCCACGGGGTGGCGGGTTCGTGGTCGAGGGTGACGTTGCAATTGTATTGTGGTGAGGATGGATCCTCGACCCACAGATCGCGGGAGCTCACTTGATGATAAGTGAGGGCGGGAGTTTTACGAATTGAGGGTGCGTAGCCCCAAGCGGCACCGATCGAGAAAATTCCGGCTGGTGAACGTTGATCACCTTCTCGTTTGCGAGTGGCTGCGGCGGGAGTCGGATGAATTCCTTGACCCCAGACGAGGCCGTTTTTGCCAAGGCGGCCTTGCCATGGCTTACTGATGGCTTGCCAGAGGCCGGCTTTTTTTTGATAGAGACAGAGGCTAACGCTGGAGCTATCCCAGCTTGCTGCGGTGCCGACGAGGCATTGGGTGGAATTTGCGGGCAGCTCAAAAGCGGTGGCGGGGAGAACGGCGATCAGGGCGAGGATGAGATTACGGAAGGTCATGTTGAGGTGATTTGGGGAAAATGAAGGGTAGCTCGGCTCAGAGTGGATCGTAGGAGCTGCGGGTGGTGAGGATGTCTCCCCTCCCTCATCGCAAAGGCATGAAAAGCTGCAAGGAGTGAGATCCGGATGCCGCTGGGGGAACTTGGCGCGGCTTGAGCGAGAGCAATGCGGGCTCAGCGGCAGTAGGCTGAGATGGGATTATTCACCAGAAGGTGAGAAAACGGGCACTGCGCGTGGCGGCAGAACTCCTGAGCCATTGTCGACACTCATCTTAGGTTGTTCTTCGCTGACGGGCATCGGTCGGAAGGATTCCGAGTGGGTGTCGACGCGGAATTCGAGTTTCATCACGTCGCGGTTGGTTTCGGCCATTTGGTCGAGCAGATCACGGTTTTGATTTTGGAGATTTTCCATTTTGGTGATCAAGGTCTCGTAGAACTTTTGCTGGCTTGGGTCGATGGTGGGTGCTGGTGGTGGGCTTGGCAGTGTCTTAGCGACCAGGGTTTGCAGGGGGGGGGCGGCGAGGTCGGCAGGTTTGACGGCGGGTTTGATGGCGCTCGGAAAAATAGGCAGCCCTGAGTTGATTGCCGTGACAAAGGTCTTGATCGACCACCAGTGACTGAAGCCAGCGGTGGAGATGGCGACGAGGGTGATGCCGCAGATCTGGGGTAGGGTGGTGGGTTTCATCACTTATGGATCGATAAGGGTTTGACTGGCTCGGGCAAGAGTGATTTGGGCTCTGGCCGTGGCAGGGAACTGAGTAATTGTTGTAAATTTGCGAGGGTGGTGCCGAGTTGTTTGGACTGCTCACCTAACTGGGTGAGTGAGTTCGAGAGGATCGCGCCGACGGTCGCCGTTTGTTGATAGCCGAGGGTGCTGTTATAGCCGGGTTCGGGTACGCTGAAGACCTGTGCGGTGTCGAGATCTGGGATGAGAAGGTGGGGACGGATACTTAGGGTAATTCGGGTTCCTGGAGCAATTTCGACCTCGCGGGTGAAAGGTGGGGCGGTTTCTGAGGCGTCAAAGTGCCAACCGGCAGGTGGCGGGCTTAGAGGTTTGGCAGGAAAAGGAGCACTTAATTTGACCTGAGAAGGGTTAATTGGGCCTTTAGCTGCTTGCAGGTTTTCAACCCGTAAGGCGAGTCCATTTTCGAGTTTGGGAGTGGTGGGATCCATCAGCGTGGCGATCACTGCGGGCGGCTCGACTGCAGGCGGCTTGCCGATGACCAGAATTGCGGCTGATGGTGGTTCGGCTGCGGCGGGTGAGGTGGCGGCTTGATTTTCAGGAACCGCTGTAGTTTTTGGCGAAGCATGAGGGCTTGATTCTGAAATGGCGTTCAAGACAGGATCCGGCTCGGCAGTTACGATTTGCGCATGGGCCGGAAAAGGCGAAGAACAGATCGCGAGGGTTGTGATGATGATGCGTAAACTCATTTTACGGCAGGTTGGATTTTGATTAACTCAGCGGTATTGAGACCGGCGGGGTGGGGGCTTGGCACCGCGTCCTGTTGGTTGCTAGGAAGTGATGGGCTGTCTGCTCGGAGTTGATTGGTGGGGATTGAGTTTTCGACGAGGTGGTTCCATGAGTCGAGTAATTCGGCACCTTCGGCGCGTAGTTGTTGGGATTTTTCCTGATAGTTGGTGAGCCGGGCAAGCAGCTCGCGGGCTACGGCGACTTCTGTCGGGGTCCAGCGCAGACTGCGACTGCGATAGAGAACGGGCACCTCAAGATCGATTTTGGCAAGGTGGCCGCCTGGAGCTTCGGCGGTGAGCAGGTGTTGAATCCGGAGGTTGGTTTGCTCGAAGGCAGATGTTGAATGATGGGATTCAGGGCACGCTTCGACGGCGGCGGGTTCGCCGGGAAGCCGATTTTGGCTGGGCAGCAAGCTGGTGGCGGGGATTGGAGTGGCCGCGATGGTGGCTTGGGTGGTGGCCTCGGTGGTGGCAGGGACGGCTGAATCAATGGGACTTGGGCTGGCTGAAGCTACAATCACGGGTTTGGTAATATAAAGCAGGCAGAATCCTGCAGCGATGGCGGTGCTGGCGAATAGCAGCCAAGGGTAAACGCGTTGTATCGGACAAGGGCTGGTGCGGCGGTTGGTTGCAGAAAATGGCGGGTTGGCTGCGGGCTGTGGGCCTTCTGCGATCTCAATTGCGCTGGAATTCTGGGCAGAAAGTGGCTTCATGGTTTGAGCGAGGGCTTGCCTTGGGAAAGAGGATTTGTCGGAATGGACTCCTTGGATTTAGGTTCAGCGGCGATGGCGTAGCTGACGATGGTCTGGTCGGAGACACCGGGGAAAGTGGTGAGAGTCATCGATTCGCGGCAAAGCCGAAGGTGCCGGAGGATTCCGCCCGTGTTGCTCATGGCTTGTAGGCCGGGCATGACTTCGAGCGTCCCAGATCCCGGGCGGGGATGGCTGATGCCGTCGGAGCGGTAGATTTCAAAGGTGGTGTGTGCCTCTTCGTCACCTTCTGCGGTCACTCGGATTCGGACGCCGTCGGTAAACACCCGGAAAGCGATGGGTTTCATCGGAATCGGAGTTTGTTGTTGGCCGGTAAGTTTAAAATGAGCTTGTAGCAGGAAATCGCCGACATGTTTGAATTCCGTAGCGCGAAGCAGCGGCGAAAATACCAAGACGGCCAGCCATGGAAAGAGGCGGTTCATTCCCCAACATCCCAAAGGGAGTCCTTGGTGCTACCGGACGGGTCGTAGGTGGTTCCTGAGCCGGCATTGACGACGGGGGGGGAGACATTGACAAGGATGCTGAGAGTGGCCCCGGTCAGCGATTTAACGGTCGGCATCGTCGTTACATTATTAGGGATGTAAGGAAGGATGAGCGCACTGGTGAGGGCGGTGACGTCGGCGGTGGGATTGTCCGCAAGGTACATGCGTTGCGCGGAATAGACTGCGCGGAGGGTTTCTGAGGCGGTTCGCCCGAGCTTCCACTCGTCCAATTTGGCAGACGAAAAAAGCCCGACTTTGATGAGGGCAAGTAACACTAGAATCACCACTGACATCTCCAAGAGCGTAAACGCGGGTCGGAACTTGCAGGGGGATTTTTGTGCTTTCATCACAGGAGTTTTTTAACTGGTCTGGAAATTTTTGGAAAGGTGGAAATCAAGGTTGCTCAGCTTTTAAAGAGTTTCAGTGCTTCCATGAAATTTTTGCGAAAAATGGGATCTTCGACTAGGCTTTTGAGGTAAATCAGGGCGAAGAATAAGCCAATCGACATCACGATGCTGGAAAAAAGCCACCAAGTGACGGACTTGTCCTTGGGGGCGAGAAATGGGACAAACCAATCTTTACGATCGACGATTTGAGTGGTGTACATTTGGCTCGCCTGCTTGAGTTGTAGGATGAGTTGGTCAGCGACTTTACTGCTGCGGGCGACGAACAGGTGTTTGTAGCGCTTTCCTGGAACATCGGCAATTTCGACGGTGCGAATCCCCGGCGGTAAGGATTCGGGAGGGCGTAAAGTATGGATATGGGTCTCATAGACATATTTCTCACGGAGCCAGCGATCAAAGCGGGTGAGTTGCATGGTAGAATTTGGGGCTCAGATTCCGGATTGCATCATTTTTGGTCCCATCAGGAAAATTGGGAGAAAGGTGCCGATAAAAACGGCGGCGATCAGGGATACTGCGATGAGCAGCACCACGAAGCTGATCGCGGCAGCAAACGATTCCATGTGGTTTTGTAAATCTTCCTCATACATTTCAGACAACATTCCTAACTGGGCGTCGAGTGATGCTGATTTTTCACCGATCGATAACATGTGGGTGACCTGTGAATCGACGGAAGTGTACTTGGCAAAAGCGGTTGAGAGCGGTACGCCGGAATGTTCGTATTTGTCGGCAGCGGTACGTAATTCGTCGTAGAACGGGGTATTACGGACGCTGTTGGCTGAGACACGAATCGATTTTGCCAGGTTGATTCCGTTAGAATGTAGTAATTGAATCGTTGAGATAAAAGTCACTTGGCGCAGGCTCATGATCAGCAAGCGGAGGAGGCGCCATTTGGACATGAAAAACCCGAGAATCAGGTTACGGACGTGGGCGGAGCGGGAAATCGTCATCGCAATTCCGAAAATGCTGCCGACGATGAGAGGCCAAGCGGCTTGGGTAAAATGGCTGACTTTGAATGAGATCGCAGTCATCCCATCAGGTTTCGCGCCCACTCCATTTAACATTTCTTCGACTTGAGGGACGATTTTGACTTGAGAGACGATAAAAGCTCCGACGAGGACTCCAATGATAATTCCCGGGGTAACGGTGGCTTTTTTGAGTTGTTTTTGGAAAAACAATTCACTTTTTAGGCGTTTGGCTAGCGACTGGAATGCGTGGTGAAGTTGGCCTGCGTCTGAACCGGCTTGGATCAAGCCGATGATTGTCTCGTTGAAACGTCCAGTGCGGCGGAAGGCTTCATGGACATTCATCCCGACATTGATGTCTTCATGGATGCGAGTCAGAGCATCGACCATTGCTTTGTTAGGTAAACCTTGGCCGTAGTATTTGAGGGCGTCTGCGGTGTTGATTTGGGCGCGTAGCAATGATCCGAGGCCGCGAAATAGATCGACGAGTTCTTTTTTGGTGAACTCTTTAACTTTTTTCGGTTGGTTGATAGCGGTGAGCAGACCTTTGGGTTTGACGGGAGGGCCACCCTTGGCCGCTGCGACTGCAGGGGAGGGGATTTTGTTTGGAGCGGTGGTGGTGGCGCTAGTCATCGGTGTAAGTCATGTCGATCACCTTACTCACGGCGATCAGGTCGGTTTTTCCATCACGGAGTAAACGTAGGCCACTGCGACGGAGGCTGGGAAGGACTCCTTCTTCGGCGACTTTCATTTCTAACTCATAGGGCGTCATTTCACCCTTTGCGAGCATGTCAGAAATTTTGGGGGTAATCGGAATAATTTCGAGGATGGCAGTCCGACCGTTATAGCCCGTGTTGCGGCATTCTTGACAGCCGCCGGTTTTGGCCATGAATACTGGGATCGTCGCCCAAGTATCGTCGAGGCTGAAAGTTTTGCGGTCGAGTTCTTCAATTCCGTTAGCGGCTTCTTTGCAATAAGGGCAAAGCAGTTTGACCAAGCGTTGTGCGCATGCAGCTTTGAGGGTTTGGGCGATTTTCCAGCGCTCCAGCCCGAGTTGTTCGAAACGTTCGATAATTTGTGAGGCGCGTGCGGTGTGGATGGTGGTGAGCACTTTATGGCCGGTGACGGCAGCTTCGATTGCGAGTTCGGCAGACTCGATGTCGCGGACTTCGCCCATCAGGATGATATCGGGGTCGGAGCGCATGAAAGAGGCAATCATCGGTTTAAACTCTTTAGGGCTTTTCAAGTCGCAATGGGTGATGCCGGGGACCTCGTCTTCGACTGGATTTTCGAGGGTGAGGATGTTGACGTCTGGGCGGTTGAGTTCGCGCAAGATGGCATTGAGGGTGGTGGATTTACCGGAGCCCGTTGGGCCGGACATGACGATAATTCCAGCCGGGATTTTCATCACTTTATTGAGGGCGAACATCGTCTCGTCATCGAAGGCGAGGGTGCCTTTACCGAGGGTGACGTTGATGTTACTTTTATCTAAGAGCCGCATCGTGACGTGGTAGCCGCGGTAAGTCCGGTGGCGCTCGTAGCGGATGTCAATGGAGCGGTGGAAATAGGAAATGGTGAAGCGGCCGGAAATTCCTGGCGAGGTATTGCGAATCTCGGTGGGCAGCCGCATCAAGTTAAGCAGGAAGGCGTCGAGCCGGTCCTTGAGTTTCATCGGGATTTCGACTTTGGCCCCGATGTCACCGTCGATTCGGAAGGCGTAATAGAATGATTCTTTTTCTACTTTGAAGTGAACGTCGGAGGTCCGGGTCCTGACGGCATCTGACATGATCGAGGCGATGAGTTGCGCCATCGGCTCGGTGTAGTCGGTGGTGACGTCGAAGTCGTGGATGCCATCATCCATGTCCTCAACGTCGATGGCTTCGAGTTCGGATTTGCTGGGGCCGCTGTTGGTGGCGATCGACTCGATGGCGCGGCCAATTTCGGTGGCGAGAGTGACAATTTTAACGATCTCGAGATGGGGGAAGCGGGGAGCTAAGTATTCTTCGGGTAGCGGGTTCCATGGGTTGGCGATGGCGACGATGAGTTTGTCGTCGCCCGAGAGGCAGAGTGGGGCGAAGAAGCCACGAGTCATCACGGTGGAATCGCAGGCGGCATGGAGGCTGCCATCACAAAACTCGGCAACTTTTGGGAAAAAGGGCAAGCCGTTGATTTTGGCGATGGCGGCCATGAAGCTGTAACGGGTGACGCGATTGCGGACCTGATCTTGGGCCAGCTCGGCGTAGCTGGGGTCATGCCCGGCCAGCTCGCCCATAATTCGGCGACTTATCAGTTCGTTGAAGGTGATACCGTCAAATTCAATCATCAGAAAAGTAGAAAAAAGTTTTAGGGAATGAGGGACAAGACGCGCTGATTTTTAGAGATCGAAGTGCTTGCGGGACAGGAAAGTCCAGCTTTCGTAATCAAGCCGAGCGACTGTGACAAAGGGGCGGATGCCGAAACGTTTGTGGACCAGGTTGCGGATTTCCTCTGCCAGAATTGAGGCGGCGACGGGATTGGCGGAAGCGACGCCAACGGCGTCGGTGTCCTCGGCGTAGATCACCGGCGAGAGTAGGACCCGCGCGATTTTGTAAATTTGGTCAAACGAGTCGTAAAAAGCTGAAGGCGCGATCAACTTGCCGCCGAAGGGAATGAGTGAAGTCCGAGGAGTGAGGGTAAACGCGACTTTCGCGCCGAGGTCGAGAATCACCGGACTCAGATGTTCTTCGTCGTGGCCCTGAATTCGAGCGAGCGCCTCGATGAGATCGCAAGGTTTCTGACGAGCGTGATCCTCGCGAGCGGCGGCAATTGCTTGGGCGATTTCGGCAGGGGTTCCGGCACGGGCGTGGTGGAGAGCTTCGGCGGTCTGTTGGAGGCAGATTTCGGCGAGGTCCCAGAGATCACAGCGTTTGGTTGTAAGTACGGGTTCTTCAACCGCAAGAAATGGAGCCGCAGAGTGCATAGATGAGGTGTGGGTCGTTAAAAGTGAGTCCGGTGAAGTAGGATTGAATCAAATTCTAGCGCTCACTTTTAGGCTGGAGGGTCTCAGTGTTTTCTCGATCTACTGAATTGAGGCGCGGTGGGAGTTGCGGGGCCTGATGATGAGGTGGTTTGGCGGGCGTTCATTTCTTCAGGCCGTGGGTAGTAAGGAGCTTGGTCCGGTTGTAGGCTACGGAGGGTTCGTTTCATATTGCTCTCGTGAGCAGGGCCTGGATTTTCATCATCTACCCAGTCGTGATCACAGCCGAGGGCAGTGGCGGCACGCAGGCGGCTGCTGGCGCTGTTATTTCCGCGGCCACTTGAAGGGTCGTAGGATTTCGGGGTGACCACAAATACAAGGCTGGTTTGTTCTTTAACCGCTTCTTTGTTCTTAAAGAAAAAATTGAGCACCGGAATGTCACCGAGGATTGGGATTTTGGTACCGCCTTTGCTTTTGGCTTCACCGTAGAAGCCGCCGACAATCAACGAATAGCCGTCGGGTACCCGGGCGAGTGATTCGACCATGGATTCGGTCACCCGAGGGTATTTGTTGCCGGTGATGCTGGTGACATACTCGACGATTTGGGCAGAACGCGGGCGCAATTTCATCCGAACCGTGCCGTCGGGCAGCAGAGTCGGGGTGACCACTAAGGAAATGCCGATTTCTCGGTGTTTGTCGGGGTTGACGTCAATACTGGCATCTGCGGCATCGATTTTGTAGCGGACTTGTTCGGTGACAGTGGGATTGGCGGCACCGGCGGATGCGGTGCTGGTGGTGGTGATGATCGGAACCCGGTCGATGACAGAAATCGTGGCTTGTTCATTATCCTCGGTGATCAGAGTCGGATTGGAGATTTGGCTGGCGAGGTTACCCTCGGCAAGGGCGCGGAGGACGCCGGTAAGCTGGACTGGACTGAGGATGAGGTTGGATTTTTCGATTCCTGTACTGGGTAAAACTTGACTGGGAAGTCCAAACATGGAGTTGAGATCACTGGTGAGGGTGAGGGTCGTGCCCTTGGTGCCGAGTGAGCTGGACCAGTTGATCCCGGTGCGCTGGGAGACCCCGCTGTTGACCCGCAGAATTTTAGTTTCAACGATAATTTGGCCCTTGGTCTTATCGATGCCGTGAAGGAGATCGCGGACTTGCTCGATACGGTGGGTGGAATCGATGATGATGATGGTATTGGTCTTCGGCTCGAAATTGACGATGCCGGTGCCGGGGCTGAGCATCGGTTTGATCAACTCTTTGATTTGCTCCATGTCAGTCGGGCGGAGGTAGCGAAGTTGGTAATGAAACTCGATGCTGGGGAGTTGGGCGAGTTGAGCTTGGGTGAGGGCGTAGATGGTATTGCCCTTGGTGTGGAGCGAGAGCCCATACATGAAGGAGAGTTCCTCCATTTGTTGAAGGGGATTGCCATTGTTGAGGTGACCGGTGACGAGGTATTCAGCCCCGATGATTTTGGCATTGTGGAAATACTGACGACCTGCCGATTTCGCGAGGTATTGGAAAATATCGTTGAGCGCAGCATCCTTGATGATGAAACCCTCGTCGGACTTATTCATTTCCTGCTTTTGCTGTTCGAGCGGGGCGAACGGGGCGCCGGCAGCGGGCGTTACGGGGGTGGGGGATTGGCTGGGATTGGCGGGGGCGGGCGCTTGCGGTAAAATTGGCAGCGTCGCTGGCTCGGGCAGGGGCGGGATGGAACTTGGGATTTCGGGAATGGTATTTCCTGCCTCGGCGACCGGTTCGATCAGGGGGCCGGCAGGGGTTTGGGCATGGAGCATTCCCACCGCAAGGATTGCGGTGGAGAGGGTAATGAGTTTTGCGGCTTTCATGATCGTGACGGTGGAGCGGTTTAAAAAAATCAGGGTGAGGCGGAACTACCCGCGTCGAGGTCGATGGGTGAGTTCAAGCGGTCTGCGACCATTCCGGGGGCGACGACTTGGTGATGTCCGGGAGTCATACCGGGTGGCAGCATATCGAGTTTGCGCAGGGCAATTTCACCCGTATCCGAGTTGCGAAAACCAATTTGGTGAGAGGTGACTTCGGTGACTTGGACGTGAAGTTGTTTGCCATGGAAAGTGATGGGGATTTGATCGCCCTGTTTGATTGAGCGAGTTCCAATCAGGAAGCGTTTTTCTCCTGGCATGATGGTGGTGACCACGATCATGCGGATGATCTCAGGAAATGGGGTGGCGAGAATTGGAGCCGCACGTTTGAGGGGGCCAGCTACGGGAGCCTTGGGAATGGGTTTCGCATCCAGATCTTGGAACTGACCGAAAGGATCCGTTTTACGGCCACGGATCAGGAGCGCTGAGGAAATCGATTCGAGATAAGCATTGAGTTCGGCGGGGCCGATTAGGCGAGACGGGGTATTGCTGATGGGGCCTGTTGATTTGGCCTGCGGTTTGCTGGTTTTGGCGGCGGACTGAGCGGTCGCAAGTGAAGTCAAATGGATTGCGAGGCACATCAGCAGTAAGGCTGAAATGCTGCTTCGGCGGCTTGACGTCCGGCGAATGAATGGCACGGTGGCGCGACTGGAAGTTAGTTTTCCCATGCAGTGTAAGTGACTTCGAATTTAAGGAGCGAGGAAAGTCCTGCGCTAGGATCAATTTTCAGTTCCTGAAGTTGAAGCTGGGGCATTCGGGTTTCCAATTCGAGAAAGGCCCGTTGCATCGTGCGATAGGTGCCGCGGAAGGCGATGCGGATTTGAGAAGAATTTTGCGCGGAAATTGCGCCAAATCCGCCTTTGCCACTCGGGCGCTCGAAAGCGGTTTGTTGGAGTTCTTTGCTGGGCAGATGCTCGGAAATTTCTCGCAGATGGGTGGTGACCGCACTCGCCGTTTCTTGTGAAAGTTGAGTGTTCCAACGTTCGATGTGTTGGCGTTGGCGGCTGACTTGGGCTTCGATTTCTAGGCCTGTGAGGCGGCTTGCTTCATAAGCGGCATAGCTTTTTTGCTTATTTTCCGATGAGGCGACCATGTTGGATTTAAGCATGAAGCAAATCCCGATGAGCGCGACGCTGGCGCCTACAGGAATAAGGATTCCAAACAAAATAATCGTTTGACGGTAAAGATGCATGGCAGTGGATTTTAAAAGGAGAGCCGTGAGGATCAGTCAATGTCGCTTGGCGGTGGAACGTGGGTGAAGATTACGGGGCTTTGGTCACATGAATCGCTAGCGGGTCAGTGGCTTCGAAGCGTTGGGTGATGGTGAGATCGAAGGTGAAAGGATAAGTCGATTCATCTGCGTCGTTGATCTCTTCC
>JAYWAR010000337.1:0-11207 GCA_043782285.1 Akkermansiaceae bacterium
AGGCGAGTGAGGGGCGTAGGGGGTAGTTTCGGAAAACCCAGGCTCGGTCGCCCCGAGTGAGCCGTAAACTTCATCGGTAGAGACATGCAAAAAACGGAAAGCTTGTTGTTTTGCCGCGGTCAGTGAGCGGTAGTGGGTGAGCGAAGCCTGAAGTAGATGATAAGTGCCGAGGATATTGGTGTGGATGAACTCGCCGGGGCCGTCGATCGAGCGATCGACGTGACTTTCCGCCGCGAGGTGCATCACGGCGTCGGGTTGATGCTGCTCAAACAGAGGCCCAAGCGCGGCGGGCTCACAGAGGTCCACTTGGGCGAAGGTGTAGCGCTCATTTTGCGAATAGCCATCTAACGACGACAAGTTTCCGGCGTAGGTCAGCTTGTCGAGATTGATGACCCGATGGCGGGTTTCGGTGAGGATTTGTCGGACTAAATTCGAGCCGATAAATCCTGCGCCGCCCGTGATGAGGATGTTCATGGATGAAAGGAATTGGAGAGAAAAGAAGATTGGAGTTGGCGAGAAAATCGATGCGAAGCAAGGGCTTGAGTAGCTTTAGGCATCTGGATGATATTGCAGCCGGTAAAGGTGAGAATAGAGGCCGAGCTCATCGCCAATCAATTCTTGATGCGAGCCGCTGGCGACCCGCCGACCTTCCTGCATCACATGAATGATGCCAGCGTTGCGAATCGTTGAAAAACGGTGGGCAATGACGATGGTGGTGCGGCCCTGCATCAGGTGGTCGAAGGCCAGTTGGATTTGCTTTTCGGACTCGCTGTCGAGCGCGGAGGTGGCTTCGTCGAGCAGTAAGATCGGCGCGTTCTTGAGGAAGGCGCGGGCAATGGAAATCCGCTGGCGCTGGCCACCGGAGAGGCTGCCGCCATTTTCGCCGACTTGGGTGTCGTAGCCATGGGGCTGCTCCAAGATAAAATCATGGGCATAAGCGGCGCGGGCGGCGGCTTCAATCTCCGCTTCGCTGGCCTCTGGACGTGCGAAGCGGATGTTATTGCGGATGCTGTCGGAGAACAAAAACGTATCTTGACTGACCAGTGAAATTTGAGCGCGCAGCGAGACGGTGGTCAGGCGGGAGATGTCTTGGCCGTCGATCAAAATTGAGCCCTCGGCAACCGAATAAAAGCGCTCAATCAAGTTAAGAAGCGTCGATTTACCACTGCCGGAGGGGCCAACCAAGGCGGTAACTTGGCCACCGGGACATTCGAGCGAGACCTCCCGCACCACCGGATGCTGTGGCCGGTAAGCAAAAGTCACTCGGTCGAGTTTGATGCCGCCCTTGTCGAGTTTAAGCGGCTTGGCATCGGCAGCATCGGGGATGGTGTAGTCCGAATCCAACAGCTGATAAAGCAACTCGACGCCGACCAGCGAAGATTGCAGCGCAACATTCATTCTGGCGATGCGCTTGACGGGATCGTAGGCCAGTAGCAAAGCGGTGAGGAAGGCGATCAGCGAGTCCGCGCTTTGACCGTAAACGATGTTGCGGTAGCCGCCGTAGAAAATCAGGACCGCAATCGCGATTCCTCCCATCAGTTCCATCGTCGGGCCGGTACGCGCAGAAATCTTGGCCATCTTATTCGAGCGTTGCTCGACCTCGCTGATGGTATCGGCAAAACGGCGCAGCATCAAATTTTCCAAGCTGTAAGTTTTGATCAACTTGTTGCCCAAAATTGCCTCTTGAGTTGCCGAAACCACCTTGATCGAGCTTTGAAATTGGGCAGTGGCGATTTTTTTGATCCGTTTGACGATGTTGGCCAAAAGTAAAATCACCGGGGCCATGATGAACAGCGCGCCAAAGGACAGTCGCCAATCCAGTTTGAACATCGCGGTGAGCAAGGCCAGTGCGGTCATCAGGTCCTGCAAGCGAGTGATCAGCAGGTTCATGACTGCCCGCGCCGAGTTGGCCGCTTGGCCTGTACGACTGAGCAAATCGCTGGAGGGAAAATGCACGAAAAAGTCGAGCGACTGTTTGAGCACGTGACTGCTGATCCGGTATTGTTGGTCGGCGACGATTCGATTGCCGATTTTAGATAAAATCACATCTGAGCCATAACCGGCCAGCGCCTTGATCAGGAAAACCAAAATAATCGCGAGGGCGACGTTCACCAGCCGCATCAAGCCGGGGTGGTCTGAATTTAAGAAAAATTGCAGCAGCCAGAGGTTAAAGTGAGAAAGTTTTGCGCCAAGAGAGGGGTTCAAGCCTGCGGAATTGAGGACTGGCACCGCGGCAGCAGGCGCGCCGAACACCACCGAGGTGATGTTTTTCATCAAGAATACCGATGCTCCGGTGGCCGCAGCAGCACAGCTCATCAGCATAAAAGCGGTAAGGTAGCGCCCGAGGTAAGTCCGAAAATTTTCTTGAAGGACTCTTCGGATTAATTGCCGCGAAGAAGGGTTGGAGATGACTCCTAATGGAATTTTAGACATATGAAATCAGGGACAAAACGTGGAATGGAGTCTTAAGCTTAGCGTGGTGCGAGCCAATCGCGGGTTCATTGCTGCCAATATTCCGCTACCCAATCGGCTTTTTGGACGTATCTGGAAATATATTTTTTCCACGGCTTACCGCTTAAAAGCTGTTGCCAAACCCAACGCAAGTGCTGGCCGGGAGTGCGGATCGCAGATTTTTCGGTCCAGCGCCCAAGCGCGGCATCGGCAGGCCCGGGCAAGCCGGGAAAGGTAATGATTTTGGCTCCGGCAGGAATGATCGGCGGCCGCAAATATCGCAAGGGCCAAAAACCCATGCAGTGGACTCGAAAATGGCGGGTCCACGGCTCTGGCCAAAACTTCACCCCACCACGGATGTTGTGGGTGACGTAATTTTGCTCGTATTGGTATTTCCGTGAAATTGTGGCGGAGTCCGCTTGGAGGTTTTCCAACATGTACGAGTGGCTACCGAGCGGGAATCGAAAAACCGAGGTTTGGGCACTTTTCCCCAGCCGGTTGAGCCAATTGCGAGCCGTGATGACGTCGTGGGGCTCGCCATACGAAAAGTAGCAATCGATGTTGGAAACTAGGATCGAATCGAGATCAATGAACAAGGCAACCCCGCTCAAGCCGGCCAAATCGCGGGTCCAAAGCGCAACTTTAGGCCATTTTCCCGGCACATCCGCAGGAATTTCACATCCGAGCAGCGGTAACGGCAGGCAAGTGACTTCCGGCCGAATGCCAGTCGCATCATCCGTGAAACAAATGACCTTAAAATCTCCGGTGATGTTGCGGGCGACCATGCCGTAAAGGATATTGACGTCTTTTGCGCCATAACCACTGCCCCATTTCATGCAGAGGATGTTTTTTGAAATCATTTGGAAAGGTTGATGAATGAGCAGTCAGTGGAAATAAGCGTGTAGCGTATCGCTTCAGAACGATTTCGGGAAGGGCTATGATTGGCGACCCGCAGCGCCAACATTTTGTCAGTTGCCAACTCATTCTGTCAGGATAAGCCGAGAAAGAGAGCTGGAACCACGGATGGACTCGGATTTTTGAGAGTTTGGATGACGGAGGGAGATGACAGAGGGACAGGCCTTTTGTCATGACTTCGCGTCGCAGGCTGCGCACCATGACAAAAGGTCTGTCCCTCTGTCATGACGACATCGTCAACCGCATCGACCCCGTAGAACTCGCCCGCGCCCTCAACGCTTGGTTGACAGAAAACAGCGAACTCCTGCCCAAATCCCTTGCGCTGGACGGCAAAAGCATCGGAGCCAAAGGGCGGCTCGGCGGCATCGTCACCCTCTGTTTCCACCCCACCGGCCGATGACAGAGGGTCTGTCCCTCTGTCATGAAAGATGGAAATGATTGCACATCAGGCAATAAGACACCACCCGGCAACCGGTAAATTTTTCCTGCATCCGCATCAGCGTACGGAATTTTTCCTTTTCCTCCGGGCCAAAGGCAAACCTCCGTTCCACCACCCGCGAGATGAGATGGTAAAAAACCGGCTTCTCCGCAGATTGCCGCCACTCCGCCAACCATCGAGATTGCCGACTCATTCCATATAATTACAAAAATGAAGACCCAATGTCCAGAATAAGACTCTGTCATAAAAGGCCTGTCATAAAAGGCCTGTCCCTCTGTCATATCCCTCTGTCACGTCCCTCTGTCACGTCCCTCTGTCACGACTCGCCGGTGATGACGGTGGCGAGGCCAGTGGCGGAAATCGTTTGGGTCTGGCGGCGCGAAATCCCTAAATTCCGGCCTTGGAGCGCGACATTGGCGACCACCTCGCGGGCAGTGGTGGTGACTTGAGTGACGGTGCTGCCATCTGCAACGGCTATTTGCCTGGGATGTAGTTCGTCTGAACGACTATTTGTCTGGGACCTAGTTCGTCTGCGCGGGACCTGGGTCGTCTGCAGCAACACGTTCGACCTTGCTTGATCGCGGGGAATGTCTTTGTCTTCGGCCGCAATGTCCTTACTTCCTACCGCTGACCTCCTGGCGCTCGATACGGCTGGCTTAAAAAGCCGTCTGTCGAAACTCAGGAGGTATCTTTGACGTCCCGACCCTCGAAAACCAAATCAACACGCTGGAAGAGGCAATGGGAGCTCCCGAGTTTTGGAATGACTCGGATAAAGCGAAATCCATCAGCTCAAAAGCCGCTGGACTGAAGAAGAAGCTGGAGTCTTTCTTGGCGCTCGAATCGCGGGTGGCCGACATTGATGAAGGAGTTTCACTGGCCAAAGAATACGATGATGCCGATCTTGCACGCGAGGCGCTGACCAACGCCAAGGGCTTGGAAGATGATATCCGGGCTTACGAGCTGCTGACACTGCTTGATCAACCGAGCGATATTTCGCCGTGCTTCTTGGTGATTTCTGCGGGTGCAGGTGGCACCGAAGCCTGTGATTGGGCGCAAATGCTCCACCGAATGTACACCCGTTGGGCCGAGCGTAAGGGCTATACCGTCGAAACTCTCGACTGGCAGGACGGCGACGAAGCGGGCCTACGCACCGCGACTTTAAAAATCACCGGCGATCACGCTTACGGCTTTCTCAAGAACGAACGCGGGGTCCACCGGCTGGTGCGAATTTCTCCGTTCGACTCGAACGCGAAACGTCATACTTCGTTTGCCTCGATCGATGCGACCCCGGAAGTTTCCAAAGAAATCAAGATTGAGATCAACGAAAAGGACATTGAAATCACCACCACCCGTTCCGGCGGTAAGGGCGGGCAAAACGTCAACAAGGTAGAAACTGCGGTGATCCTGCGCCACCTTCCTACCGGGATTTTGATCCGTTCAACCGCCGCCAGGACCCAAGGCGCGAACCGCGAACTCGCCTTCGATATCCTCAAGGCCAAGCTTTACACCATCGAGGAAGATAAACAAAAAGCTGAAGCAGACCGCGCTTACGGCGAGAAAGGCGACGTCTCGTGGGGTAACCAAATCCGCTCCTACGTGTTTCAACCCTATCAGAAAGTCCTCGATCTCCGGACCGGCCAAGAATCGGGGAGCATCCAAGAAGTCATGGACGGTGATCTCGATCCTTTCATCGAAGCGAAACTCCGCGGCAAAGTCCGAGTCAAGGGAGCCAAAGAAGAAGACGATTGAGGCTGGCGCTTACGCCAATCCACCCAAGCCACAGGTCGCGACGCGGGATTTAGCGCCGCGACCGAGGGTGACTTTTAGTGCAGATTTGAAATCGTCTGGAAAATCGCAGTGATCATCAGGTAGGCCATCGTGCCGATCAGGCTGGCCATGATAATCAGGACCACCGGCATGACTAAGGCCATGATCCGTTGCAGGCTTTTATCGAGCTCCTTGTCGTAACGTTGAGCCGCGCGGCGCAGCGATTGGTCGATTCTACCAGTTTGCTCACCGACCGAGATCATGTCGATCAGCAGTGGCGGAAAAACCCCGTTGCGAATCAGAGCCTTGGAAAAGGACCGGCCATCGCCAACTTGAGCGATGACTTTATCTAACTCGTTGCGAAGCCCACGATTTTGAGTGGCATCGCGAGAAAGCTCCAGCGAGCGAAGCAAGGGCAGACCATTGCCGACAAGATTGGCCATAGTTTCAAGAAACTGAACGTAAAAACGACTGGTGATGACCGCACCGACGAGTGGCAGCCGAAGTTTAATCCGGTCCCAAGCAGGCTTGTTGGCATCGTTGTCTTTCCAAGCTTTGAAGAAAATGGCAGCAGCGATGAGGCCGATGAGCACCACCGGCCACCATTTTTGGATCAGGGTCGAAGCGCCGATGAGCAAGGCCGCCCCGAGCGGCATTTTACCGCCACTGGTCTGGATCAGCGCGGTCAGTTGCGGGATCAAAACCGTGATGAAAACGATCGAAACTCCGATCCCCGCCAAAATCAAGAAGGCCGGGTAAATCATCGCTAAAATCAGACGGGCTTGCAAGTCGGCAAGCGTTTTCAAGTAGTGGGCTTGGCGCTTGAGGATGTCGTCCAGGGCTCCTGAGGCCTCACCCGCAGCAGCAAGCGAGCAATATAAGGGCCCGAAGCTGGGGCTGACTTTTTTCAAGGCAACCGAGAAATTGACGCCGTCGCGGACAATTTGGCGAATTTTAAAGGAAACCGCCTTAAGGTTGCCGAGTTCTTGGCGATTTTCCATCGATTTCAGTGCGGGCTCGAGTTGTAAGCCTGCGCTAAGCATGTCGGAAAGTTCCTCGGTGAAGAGCACGACTTCCGCGCGTTTGAGCTTGATCGGGCCATCGGGGATCGGTGCTTCTTTCGAATCGGGCTTGGTCTGCGAACGATTCTTATCCTCGGCCTTGCTCTTCGAGTTGCCGGGGCTTTTTTTGGCGGAAACAGCCGCCGCGGTTTCCTTGAGATTGACCGGCTGCAGGCCTTTTTTATCAAGCAGTCGCAAAGCTTCCGGGCGATCTGCGGCGTCGATTTCGCCACTGGTGACGGCTCCCTTGGCAGTGAGGGCTTTGTAGGCGAAAATAGGCATGGTGGAGAGAGTGCTTAGTGATCAGTGAGCAGTGATCAGCAAAGAGAGGGGATTCAATTTATTCACTTCAATGTTCAATGTTGCTCATTCCCCGCCGCCGATGTCGGAGGAAGTGACGGAAATGACTTCCTCAATGGTGGTTTCGCCTTTCATGACCTTATGCCAGCCGTATTCGCGCATCGGGATATAGCCGTCGCGGACGGCTTGGGCGCGAAGCTCGACGGCTTGGGCACGGTGGGCGACGAGTTCCTGCATCGGGTGGGTCAGGATGATAATTTCGTAAATCGCGAGTCGGCCGGAGAAACCGGTCATTCGGCAGCGGTCGCAACCTTTCGGCGAATAGCACTGACCGTGAATGTGCTGCGGGATTCCGAGGTCGCGTTTGTCCTGTTCCGAAACTTCGCGTGGGACTTTACAATGCAGGCAAAGTTTCCGCACAAGGCGCTGGGCGAGGAACGCGCGAACCGCGGCAGAAACCAAGAACGGCTCGACACCCATATCAACCAGTCGGCTGATGCCACCCATGGCGTCGTTGGTGTGAAGGGTGGAAAACACCAAGTGGCCGGTAAGTGAGGCGCGAATCGCAATTTCCGCAGTCTCAAGGTCGCGAATTTCCCCGATCATCACGATGTTTGGGTCGGCCCGCAGGATCGAGCGCAAGGCCGTGGCAAAAGTCAGCCCGATCTCATTTTTCACCGCGATCTGCATCACCCCGACCAGCTTATTTTCTACCGGGTCCTCGACGGTGACGATCCGCCGCTCAGGGTGGTTCACCTCGGTGAGGAAAGAGTAAAGGCTGGTGGATTTACCCGAGCCAGTCGGGCCAGTGATGAGGATGATGCCGTTGGATAAATGCAACAGCGACTCGATCTTTTTGAGCACAAAAGGCTCCATCCCGAGCTTGGCAATGTTGAATTTCTCTTGGTTCAGCAGTCGCAGAGAAACACTCTCGCCCTCGACGGTAGGAACGGTGGCAACCCGAACATCGATGGTCGCACCTTCGAATTGGAGGTTAATCCGGCCATCCTGCGGCACCCGGCGCTCGGCAATGTCGAGGCGGGCCATGATTTTTAAACGGGCAATCACCGAGCTTTGCAGCGCCTTGATATTTTCCGGCACCGCAATTTCAATCAATCGCCCGTCGATCCGGTAACGGATACGCAGATTGGTGCTCAGCGGCTCGACGTGGATATCCGTCGCACGCTGGTCGAGCGCTTCACGGATGATCTGGTTGACGAACTTAACCACGGATGCTTCCTCGTCGTCGTCTTGGTCGATCACGTTGGCCTCGTCCTCACCGCTTTCAAGGTGGTCATAATCGAAATCGCGACCCTCGAGAATTTGCTCGAAGGTATCAGCGCCCACCCCGTAAAGGCGACGCAGCGCTTCGTGGAGGCGCTTGCGAGAGGCCATGCACCAGTCGATGGGCAAGGTGAGCTCCTGTGCGGCAGCTTGACGAGCGACCAAGTTGAAGGGATCGAAGCTGCAAAGCTTCAAACGTTTATGATCGCCCTCACCTTCAATCGAAACAGGGAGAAGTCGATGACGCAAGGCCAAGCGTGGGCCGCAAGCTTCGCGCAGTGGCAACGGCACTTCAGCCAATGGAATGCTGTCAAGCCACTCGATGCCGAGGTCATGAGCAAGCTCGCGCATGTAGCGTTCCTCATCGATGATTCCGGAATCGAGCACATCGTCGATCGGTGAGCGCTGGCGTTGGGCAGCAGCTCGCAAAACCTCGGTGAGCGCTGGGATATCCTCGCAACCGGTGCGGCGAGCAGGTTCAATCAAAAGCTGGGTCATGAGTGGCGGACTTGTTCTGGCTTAAATGCCTTCAAAGCGCAATCTTGTCTCTTTAAAATCCCAGAAACCTCTGATTTTTGCCGCCGGGACGCCCAAATCCAGTTTTCATGGTTAACCCTTCTGAGAATTAGAATTTTTTAACCACGAAAGGCACAAAATACACGAAAGGTGACTTGGTTTTTCATGACAAAAAGCCCATCACAAAAGGCCTGTCCCTCTGTCGTCCCCCCCCTCTTCATCCGTGAAATCCGTGCAATCCGTAGTTAAAAATCTTGCTACTCTTCCTTCGCTGCTTCGCGCCTTCGTGCAAAAGGCCCGTGACAAAAGGCCTGTCCCTCTGTCGTCCTATCCAGCGTGACAAAAGGCCTGTCCCTCTGTCGTCCTATCCAGAATTTTCAACAGAAGCACGCAAAGAACGCGAAGTGGGAAAAGAAGCTCTGTCGTCCTGTCGTGACAAAAGGCCTGTCCCTCTGTCATCTCCGCCGCAGATTCACTCCACCGCAAGGCTGTCGTAGCGACTTACGCCCCGCGCCAATCACGATTTGTCTGGAGGAGGCACGATTCGTTTGGGATCTTGTTTTTATGAAAATTCAACAGTTGCTTATCTTAGGATTGGCCGCAGGAAATCTTTTTGCCGGGACACCCACTGCCACCCTACCAGACAAGTCCAGCTTCAATCTTTTTAACCCCGTCCCGGAAGAACTGCTGCGCGACTTTGATACCGACAGGCCCGACAAGACCAATAGCCCACACACTTTAGATGCAGGCCACTACCAACTCGAAATGGATCTACTCGCCTACACTTGGAATAAAAGCGGCGGCGTCCTTTCGGAAAGTCAGTCATGGGCAAATGCCAATTTTCGGATTGGGCTCAATCATCAAACCGACCTCCAACTGTTAATTCCATTTTATCAAGTCAATCGAGATTC
Organism: Akkermansiaceae bacterium; assembly: GCA_043782285.1. Lineage (GTDB taxonomy): Bacteria > Verrucomicrobiota > Verrucomicrobiia > Verrucomicrobiales > Akkermansiaceae > Luteolibacter. The sequence goes on from JAYWAR010000337.1 coordinate 9,645, forward strand.
CACGCCGGGGCTTCCCCATTTTTCGCGCAAATCCGGCACAGGGGATCTCACGGTTGCCCTCAAAACCAATTTCTGGGGAAATGACCAAGGAGATCATGCTGGCGGCCTTGAGCTTTACGTAAAAACCCCTACCGCAAGCCGCGATATGGGCAACGGTAAGGTTGAGGGCGCGGCACTCTTCCTATTAGATACCAATTTACCTAATGATTTCGATCTTGGCTTGAATAGCGGAATCGGGATCAGTGCAGAGGATCACGGCACCCATTATCACCCCGACCTCATCAACACCTTGTCTCTTTCCCGAGCTCTCGTTGGCCCGTTTTCTGGCTATCTGGAATTCGCAAGCATGGTGCCTACCCACCAAGCCTCACACTGGCAAGCCAGCGTGGACTTAGGGTTCATCCTCAAAATCGGGAAAAATCTCCAGTGGGACACCGGAATCAATCTAGGCGTCACTCCACAGACACCTGATCTGCAACCATTTTTCGGGATTTCCGCCCGTTTTTAAGAACCTATCTCTCCGACGAATCCCTTCCTGAAGCGCTTCCCCCCAGCTCAGCAGCGTTCAAATTACACGCGCTCCCTTCAGAATCGGCGCACTCCGCTCTCCGCATCTTGGAGATGAGACCTTTCTCTTCCCCACCCCCCAACTGGGTTTGGGTATTTCATGACAAAAGGCCTGTCCCTCTGTCGTCTCCCTCTGTCGTCTCCCTCTGTCGTCGTCCCTCTGTCGTCCTCCCCCCCTTTTCATCCGTGAAATCCGTGCAATCCGTAGTTAAAAATCTTCATCTTGTTTAAAACCAAGCCCGGCGCGCTCACCGCCTGTGCGGGCCTTCTCCACAAGCCACGCCGGACAGAATGAACGCGCTCTACCCCCTCTTCCCTTGGCGTCCTTTTCTTCTTGGCGGTTCAACCCTCTGCCCCCTCTCCCCCGATGGCGGCTTTCTTGCGGTGGCGCTCTTGACGTCTTGGCGGTTTCACTTTCTTCTATCCGCCAGCTCTACTCATGCCCTCTCCCGTCATTTCCGTCGAAAACCTCTCCAAGAGCTATCTCATTGGCCATCAAGCTGCTTGAGCACCGCCACCTCAATCACCTGCTTTTCTGATCAACCGACTTAAAAATCTTGCCCAAGCTTCAAGCTCAAAAGAAGCACTTTGGATGGCTGCGGAGCAATTTGTCTCTCTTGGGCTTAGCTTTTTCGTCGGAGTGACGGTGGTGCGCTATCTCGGTCCAGAGGCGACGGGGGCAATTAACTATGCAGGGGCAATTGCAGGCTTGCTAGGACCGCTCGCCACTTTAGGACTCGAATCGATTATCATCCGCGAGCTGGCAAAAGGAAACGCTGCCCGCTCTGAAATTTGGCAAACTGCCCGTAAATTGCTGTGGGGCGTTACAGGACTAAGCTCATTGATCTTAGGATGGATCGCCCTCAATCAACCTGCTGGAAGCATGCAACAAGTGGCGGTCTTGGCGACTACGGTCTCAGGCCTCTCAAACCTAGCGACCATTCATCTTTGGGCATTTCGTGCAGAGTCACGATACCGGGAAATCGCTAAAATCCG
>JAYWAR010000338.1:0-4044 GCA_043782285.1 Akkermansiaceae bacterium
CAAGGCATGGATTACGTCCAAGAAGTTTCCACCGCCGAATCCTATGTCTGGTCCGAGGAATCTCGCGAATGGACCTTGCCGAACGTGATGGCTGGCAAAGAGGGCTATCACATCGAGTTACCGCCCGTCCGTCACCGCATCATCGCCTACGATTTCGGTTTAAAATACAACATCCTGCGGCGTTTGCGCCAAGCTGGCTTCGAGGTTGAGGTCGTCAACTCTCGCACCACCGCCACCGAAGTCCTTGCGAAAAATCCCGACGGTGTCTTCCTCTCCAACGGTCCGGGTGATCCTGCGGCGCTCGGCTACATCCACGAGGAAATCCGCACGCTCATCGGCCAGCTCCCGATTTTCGGGATTTGCCTTGGCAATCAAATCCTCGCCCACGCCTTCGGTGGCACCACTTTCAAACTGAAGTTCGGTCACCGCGGCGGCAATCAACCGGTCAAAGACCTGCGCACTGGGAAAATTTCCATCACTTCGCAGAACCACGGATTCGCCGTCGATCCAGATTCCCTGCCGCCAGAAATCGAGGTCACCCACCTCAACCTCAACGACAACACCGTCGAAGGCATGCGCCATCGCGATTTCCCAGTTTTCAGCGTTCAATACCATCCCGAAGCCGCTCCAGGCCCCAACGACGCCGCATACTTCTTCGAGGAGTTCGCCGCCCTTATTTCCAAAAACAAAGGCATTTAACCGCCAATGGACGCCAACAAACACGAATTGATTTTGAACGATGAGGTTTACGCCGTCATTTCGTCTGTCCTTGAAATCATCAATGGCTTGGGCCACGGACTTCACAAAAAACTCTACGAAAACTCCCTAGCCGTCGAGTTCCGGCACCGAGAAATTTCCTGCGAACAACAACGCGCATTTCCAGTTGTCTGGAGAGCCACCCGAGTCGGTGAGTTCATTCCCGATCTCATCGCTTACGGCCAAATCGTGATCGACACGAAAACCATCGACCGAATCACTGATCTACCCGTCGACCTTATCATCAACTTCAAAAAACCCAAACTTGAATGGGAGTGCATCGTCCTCACCTCCTAGATTCCTCTTCCATTCGCGTCCATTCGCGTTCATTCGCGGTTAAAAAAATTTCATGAATACCATTATTGTTGGCCTCCAATGGGGCGATGAAGGCAAAGGCAAAATCGTTGACTACCTAACCGAAGGTGCCGATTTCGTGGTTCGCGGCCAAGGCGGCAACAATGCCGGCCACACGGTCATCGCCCAAGGCGTTCGTTACATTCTAAACCTCCTGCCATCTGGAATCCTCTGGGATGGGAAAATTAACATCATCGGCAATGGCGTGGTCGTAGACCCTTCCGGCCTCGTCGCCGAAATCGAACGCAACGAAGCCCTCGGCGTCTCCGTGACCCCCGAAAAATTGCTTATTTCGGATCGCGCCCACGTCGTATTCCCCTTCCACAAGGAACTTGATGCGGCCCGCGAAATCGCCCTCGACGACCAGAAAATCGGCACCACTAAGCGCGGTATCGGTCCCGCCTACGCCGACAAGGTCAACCGCTGCGGCATCCGCATCGCCGATTTACTCGACCAAGAATTCACCCGCGCCCAAGTCACTCGCCGCCTCGTCGAGGTGAATGAGATCTTGGCGAAATACGACCTACCTCAATTCACCACCGAGCAAGTTCTTGCAGAAGTTTACACCGCCTTCGCCCGGCTGCGGCCACACGTCGCCAACACCATTCCAATCCTCCACACTGCTTGGAAATCAGGTAAATCGATCCTTTTTGAAGGAGCCCAAGGCACTTTGCTCGATATCGACTACGGCACTTATCCCTTCGTCACCTCGTCCAACACCACCTCCGGCGGCTCCTGCACCGGCTCCGGGCTCCCACCCAATGCCATCCAACGGGTGATCGGCGTTTGTAAAGCCTACACCACCCGCGTCGGCTCCGGCCCATTTCCCACGGTCGATGAAGGTCTTTCCGAATACCTCCACGGCCTCGGTCGCGAATTTGGGGTGGTCTCCGGCCGGCCGCGCGGCTGCGGCTGGCTCGACACCGTACTGCTTCGTTTCGCCTGCATGGTCAATGGCGTGACCGGCCTCGCCGTCACCAACGTCGATGGCCTCGATGAATACGAAACCCTGCAAATTTGCACCGGCTACGACATCGACGGCACTTTCCATGAGCTACCGCCTGCCGACCGCAAGGCATGGGACCGCGCCCTACCGGTTTACGAAACGCTGCCCGGTTGGCAATCCGACACCACCGCCTGCACGAAATTCGAAGAACTCCCCGCCCAGGCCAAAGCCTATCTCGCCCGCTTGTCCGAGCTCTGCGGTGCGCCCATCGCCTTTGTCGGAGTCGGGCCTGACCGAGTACAGACCTTGGTGGTGCAATAGCTTCTATCAATCTTATCGGGTCTATTGCTTCTATGCCAGCGCACCCGGAAATCCCCCGTCATATTGCCATCATCATGGATGGCAATGGTCGCTGGGCCAAGGATCGCGGCCTGCCACGCTTGCAGGGCCACCGCGCCGGTGCGGAATCCGTGCGCGAAGTCATGGAAGCATGCATCGAACTCGGCGTAGAATATCTCACACTCTATGCGTTCTCCTCGGAAAACTGGAGCCGTCCCGCCACCGAGGTCAGTGCGCTGATGGCCCTGCTTGACCGGTTTCTCGAAGAAAAAGCCAAAGATCTCGACCGCCAAAAAATCCGGTTGCGGACCATCGGTCAACTCGATCGACTCCCCGCCAAAACCCGTGCCCGGATCGCGCGGATCGAAGCTCGCACCGCCGCTCACACCACGATGACCCTAGTTCTCGCCCTGTCCTACGGCGGCCGGGAGGAAATCGTCGCCGCCGCTCGCTCACTCGCAAGCGACGCGGTCAACGGTAAAATTTCGCCTGCTGAAATCGACAACGAGCGCTTTGCATCCTACTTACAAACCGCCGAAATCCCCGATCCCGATCTCCTTGTTCGCACCTCCGGGGAGATGCGGATCTCTAATTTCCTGCTGTGGCAAATCAGCTACGCCGAAATCGTAATCGTTAAAAAGTTTTGGCCAGATTTCCGCCAAGGCGACCTATTTGAGGTCGTCCACGAATACCAGCGTCGCCACCGCCGCTTCGGAGCCTTGTAAACTGGCCGTTGCCGCTCATTCATTCGATCCGCCAGCCGACAAAATGTCAGCGTGCCACAAATCACTTATCAGTCTTCAACACCAAATCCTTGAACTGAACCGTCATCGGCGGCCCAGCATGCAATTGGAATCCCAGTAATCCGCTCTTCGCCCCCTCGGCAGTCTCGTCAATGACGTCGATCGTTTGCTTGCCATTGATGAAATGTTGGAGATGCCCACCTTTCGCAATGATGACGTAGTCGTTCCACTCCGCCGGATGGATTGCCGCTTGGATTTCTTCCGAATTGCCAACTTGCCCCACGACTTCGAGCTTTGGCTGATTCGGAGTTTTACCCTGGTGCAGGATAACGCGTTGGCCACGTTTGGCTAAAATACCACGCGCTTTCTCTTCATAAAGAATTCCGCTGTAAGTTTTACCAACTTCTAAATCAGCTTGATACCCCGCAAGCACTGAATATTCCGGTTTCACCACTTTACTGCGATATTGAACCCCCGAATTGCCAAACCCCTCCGCCTTACCAGCAGCATCGAGGATTTTATATTTAAAATGGAGTTCAAAGTCGCCCACTTCACCTTCCCAGATCAAAAACGTATTTTCTTTGGTGGGTACCGCGGCGGTGGTCTGACCCGTGATCGCACCGTCCTTGACGCTCCAAAATTCAGTCTGGCCCTTCCAACCACTGAGATCTTTGCCGTTAAACAATAGTTTCTCATCCGCACGAACAAGCATCATACTGGCGGCAAAACATAAAATCGACGGGAGTAATTTGATCATTGGAGTGAATTGGAAAATAACAGACTGGGCCTACTTAACGAATTAGAAATGAGCCGTCTTTCGCAATTGTTGAGAAACCCAAGAAACCTTAAATGGACCGCTCAAATTCCAGCCCTCTCAGTCTTGGTGAATCGAGCCCAAATCTGGGG
>JAYWAR010000339.1:0-4031 GCA_043782285.1 Akkermansiaceae bacterium
CCGGCAGCACACTCCCGCACCCTAACCATTCTCCGTGGCGAAGCCTCCACGCTTCCTGACATTCCCAAGCCAGTCCTCGCGGAGCCACTCCCCGCCCGGGAACTCACCCCCGAAGAACTCGCCCGCCAAGCCGAAGAACGCCGCCACCAACTCAATTTCAACGCAGAAGTCTATGAAAACGGCGTCAGCATCCTCCGCTGGCAACACCCGGACACCGCAGAATCCTACGAAGCAATCTGCGGATTCGACGTTAACCTCCTCGCCGGTCTTGGCCAGTTCACCAGCGACGGAGAAATCTATCAACTCTCCTTCATCCCGCCCGGCGTCCGCCCGGCCACCCGCAGCCGCTTCTCAAAACTCCCTCTCCCAAAACCACCCGAAGCCGCGCCCGACACTATCACCATCACCCGTGGCAACGCCAACGACCCCGTCGGCACCGCCACCGTCACCCTCCTGCGCGACCTCATCGCCACCGAGAAATCCCGGCTGATAGTCTATCAGGAAGAACGCACCATCCATCAGCAAGCCGTTGCAGCTTGGGCAAAATCTCATCCGATTTTACCGCGTAACGAAACAATCTGGTTCCGCCCCCACCGCGGTAGCCGTTATCTCACCAACCCCACTCCCGAGAAAGGAATTGCCCAATGAACCCTTTCTCAACTTCTCTTCATTCAACGTTCAATGTTGGACGTTCGAAGTTCAATGTTCTCTCTCTCTTCCTACTAACTGTCACCATTGCCCCGGCCCAGCCGAACCGCGACGAGCAGGACTCCGAAGTCGTCATCGTCCCCGGAGGTCACAGTATCCTCCGCTGGTATGGCCACCCTAACCGCAGCTACTTCATCCAAGTCTCGGATCAAAACGACCCGCTCGGCAAATGGAACTGGGCACCTCTCATCGAAGCCGGCAACGGTGCCGAAATCAGCCACCAAATCGGCGGAATTGCTGACAATGCCTTCTTCCGGCTCAGATACACCGGCCTCACCCCCGGCCCCGGCGAGACCCTAGATACCGCAGACTTCGACGGTGACGGCCTTTCTAACATAGATGAAATCAAGCCGCCATTCCCTATAACTGCCACTGATCCGCTAGACCCGGAGTCCGACAAAGATGGTCTGCCTGACGGCTGGGAACGCTCCTTTGCCGCCGGAATGCTGGCCCTAGGAGCGCCACCGGGACACTGGGGAGCCAATGGGGCTGCGCTCCAATCAGGAAACCTAGACCCCAATGCCACTCTGCAGGATGACGGAATGACCATTCGAGAAATCTACAACTCCACCACCACTCCAGACGACTACCAGATGATCCTCCATGATCTATTCATCCAGGCGAAAAGAGCCGAATTCAGTTTTGGCGTCTCCCATGAATCCACCACCTATGACGACGGCAGCCCCACAACGAATCAGGGAGGAGGAGACTTCACCGAGGGCTCCGCAGGCTTTGGCGGCGGCACAATCGAGACCTGGTGCCGGACCTCTCCGTCCTTTAACCAACTCGACGTGCAACTGGATCCGTTTGCGGTCACCCCGAACACGTCGTTGACCTGGTTCAACAACGAGAGCCAGTACGCGCGCTGGACCTACCACACCCATTGGGTCCAGGCGTTTGATCCCGAGCCGCGCACGCTGTTTCCGATTGAAGAGATGGATCAATCGTCTTACACCTTCAGGCTCACCGACGGAGGCGGCAGCCAATATTATCAGTTTCAGGGGAACGGACCCGTTACCTTCGGCCAATCAGCCACCAAGACCTACTGGAGGGGCGAGACAAGAAAATCGAAATTCCGCCTTTACCGTCCCAGACCTACAAACGGTCCTGTGAACCAGAACTTCCTGAAAGTGACGACGGAGCGTCCATTAGCGATGATTGGCGACGATCCGTATCACCTCGGTTGGTCCGCCGCTCCTCCGACCCCAACGGTGGAATGGGTCACGGCCACGATCCCAGCCTTCGGCCACACCAGTCCATGGATCGAAACAACCCCGCAAGCGGCCGCGCAAAGATCCCGGACGGTTGACCTCCTCCCGGTGGAGGTAGTCGAACTATCACCAAAAACGAAGGATGAAAACGGCAATGACATCGCGGACTCTGAAAAGCCATCTGTCGGAACCCCGCTGACTCCATTTGTGGAAGTGGATCCGGCAACTAACAAAATTGCCCATCGCGAGCTGAAGGTAAGAATCGGGGAAGCCCTGAAAGGAAAAACAGTCACTTGGACCATGGAGCCTGGTTTCATTCCAAACTATTCCCCGACTGGACCCAACCTGCCCCCGGTTTTCCGAGGAAACTGGACAACCGCCGCTGCCAGTCATCGAAACAGGTTTGAAGCCTCGACGGCTTACGGAGCGAACGGATTCACGTCGCTGTCGCAAGCGTCTGGCCGGACCACTGTGGGCGACGATGGTTTTACAGCAATTCGCGTTAACATTCCTCCCGTCGGCTACAATGTGGCGAAGATCAAAATTCAGATTGAAGGAACCGCGAGTCCGATTGATTTGATCGATATAGAAGTGCCTGCAATTGTGGTGATTGATCCCGGTCATGGAGGGACTACGAATGAGCCTGGATCGAGTGCTAACAATGCGACTAGTCCAACAGGCGTTAAAGAGAAAGATCTCGCCTTAACTTATGGGCTTGCCTTACGCGATACTTTGAAAGCTAAAGTTCAACAGGATAAGCTAAACACCAAGATTTTGATGACACGGGATACCGATGTTAATGTCGCGGGCACAGATAGAGCTCATTTTGCACGTGATAAAGGAACAGATGTTGTTTTCGTTATCCACTTCAACGCCTCCGCGTCTCCTCATAGTGCTCGTGGAACGCTCGAGGTAAGGCAGTTGCCTTCACAGGTCAATCTGGATGAGGATGTTAATCTCATCAATCCAATAATTGACTCAGTAGTCGCTGCTATTACACCGTTTGACGCAGGTGCAAATAAACGATCATTTGTTGCAACCGATACTTCAGTCGCGTTCGATCCGAAACTTGAGAACACCGAGACCTACCATCCGATTCGGGTTGGATACTGTGAGGTTGAGTTCCTCGATAATGCACAAGTTGATGTGCTCCTAAACACCGGCTCGAATGCGAGTGCTGTAAAAACGGCGATTGTAAACGCCATGCGCGACGGAATATTGAGCGATTTGAAAAATCAGCCCGCTGCACCATGAACAAAAATTACTCTCTTTTCGTCGCAGGCGTTCTTACGCTGGTCGTGGGCTCGATCATTTTCTATAAGTCTCGTGAACCACAGATTCCCATAGCTGTTCCTTTTTCTGAGAAGGAAAACCAAGCCAGTGGTAAGGTCGAAGTGGTTGAAAGCGAAGATTTGAAACTGCCTGTTGATAAATCACCCCTGAACGAAGACGATCCACATGCAAAGCTCAATACCGTTTCGACGCTTCCCGTGAGTCCACGATATCAGATGACAGAAATAAAAAGTTTGTTCGATCCTGTTGCTGATGCGATGAAGCGTGAGCATGCACCATTCAAAATTCAAGGGAGAGGTAGCAAAGCCAAGATTGTCACAGCAGACGGCAAGATCCTGATGAATTCCGACGAAAAAGTTGGGATTTATGGATGCAAGGTAAGTCCAGATGGAACGCGAATGTCCGTTTACTACGGCGATGCAAAATACGATATTGTTACGCCAAGCACGGGAGAAACAGTCAGTCTGCCACAATATCCGCCTGGAAATAAGCTAATGGGATTTGGCTCTTGGGATTGGGTGGATGACAGCACGCTGATTGGTGTCTCTGGAATAGTTATACCTTTTCGAGATGACCAAGTAGGGACGGAACGAGAAGAACCCATTGTCAGTCGCAGTGTTCTTTATGTATATAATTTGAAGGATAAAACGATGTCCGAAGTTATATTGCCCCCGGCACTGCGAAGTAAAATTGTGTCCGTGAGCGCGGTGGATGCAACAGGCAACGTGCAACTTCGACCTGAAGGGCATGAAGCATCATACACCGACGCTAGCTTGGGATGGTTCGCGATTGCGCGATAGAATAGCACGACAGCGGGAC
>JAYWAR010000340.1:0-10982 GCA_043782285.1 Akkermansiaceae bacterium
ACCTTGGGGAAGAGTCGGCGAATTTGGAACTTCGGGGCCGATGAAAAAACCAGCGGCTCCAGGTTCCCGACTGTTACCAACCCGAGCGATGCCAATAGGAGGGTATATGGCAGCCCGGACGATGGGATTTACCGGAATTGGGTGAGTGGACTGAGGCATGATTTTGATGGGGTGGAAGTGGCGGTAACAGAAGGCTCAAAACGGGAAATACGCAGTTGAGGTCAGCGCTCGGCGGGATTGGTGGGCTGGTATTCGAAGCTGGGTCCGATCGGGCCGTGAAGGTTGGTGCCCGCCATCATGTCGAGTGCTTGTTGGCGGAGCGACATCATGGCCCCGAGGGTACGACCGAAGGTGTTGGGGTTGCCGTTGAACAACTGGTGCAGGCCTTTCAGTAGGCTGGTGTAGGTGTAGTTGAAATTATCCATGGCGTGGCGCTCGGCGGTGTCTGGCAGGTATTGAGCGGTCTTGGGATCGGTAGGAATCGGGGCGATGCTTGCACCTGCAACGATTTCAGCTCCGGAATAGCTCCAGCCCTCGACAACCGTGGTGTCCGGGATGAGGGCACGGCCTTCAGCGATTTCGGCAAAGCGGTAATAGTGGGACAATTCGCTACCCGCACCATCGTCCAATGGGGATTTGGCCGGATCACTGCCCTCGCCCTGATCGATAATGATGCGGATGGCAGCGATGGCGGAGTCTGAGTCGGTGACGATGCCGCCCTCGGGAAAGGGGGGCGCGACTTGAAGTGCCGGATCTCCCGTGAAAATACTTGGCCCCAGCTCTTGAATCCGGGTGATGATGGCTTGGTAAAATTGGCCGATGGTGGTGGGTGCGAGGTCCAAGCCGGTGGCGAGTAATTTGGGGAAGTCGGTATGGATCTCCGGCTCCTCAATGACCATGAAAGTGTTGCGGATGAGATCAACCGAGTAGGGGGCAATATGAACGACGAGGTCGTCCTCGACGCCCCCGGGGAGTGGGCCTGGATAGGCTGGAGTGAAGCTCGGATCATCGATCACCGGGTGGCCGCCGATGGCGTTGAGGATGTTGCAGGCGAGGGTCATGTGCAGCATTTCCTCGGAGACCACACTCTGGATGATGCTGGCGACGGTGGCGTTTTGGGGGGCGGTACCGAGTGAGTAGAGGGCGTAAAGATAGGGCGGAATTGTCGCGTGTTCGAGCTTGATCGCTTGTTGTAGGGAAGCTTTTAGTCCGTCGAGACCTGCGGTCTGGAGGGTCTGGAGGAGTGAGGATTTGAGCAGGATCATGGTTGGTGGTAAGGTGGAGTTATCAGAAAATTAGCGATTGAAAAAACGGCGGGCCATAGCGGCTGCCTTGCCGCCTTGGAGGCTGATTGGAAATTCGGAAGGTGCAGCAGCCAGAGAGACTGGGCTGAGGCCAGGAGTGGCGGTTGGCGGCAGCGGTGGTGGGGTACCCGCGAGCGGATTGTCCAACCAACTGAGGATCGCTTGGCGTTTTGCGGGTGAGAGATCGCGGGTGACCGGCATGGCATTTGGATCTTCTTCGGCTAGGCTAAAGGCGTGCTTAAGCATGTTGGCATAGCCGATAACTTGTTGATAGTTTCCGAGATCAATGAAGCGAGCCATAACAGGATAGAGGTTGGCATACTGCTGGAAAATCGGTTCGATGCTGCCATACCAAGTTGGTGGTTCATCGGCGATGAATGGGTCGAAAACCAAGACGCTGAGGAAATTCCATGGATTGGCAAGCAGGCCATCCGTGTTGTTTAAGCTTTGAACTGGGCCGCTACCGACTTGGTATTGCTGGTCTGCTAGGCCGTAGCCAATGCCGTAAATTTGACCGTCGATGTAGCCACGGAAGTTTTGTGTATCACCACCGATGAGGGTGGTTTGGGCCTGCCCAGCGAGATTGGTGGTGATCGAAGTTGGGTAGATCAGTCCTGCGGCGGGGGCGCAGAGGTAAGGAGCACCGTTTTGCAGCGCGCCGGGGAGAGTGCCTGCGGGAGCGGGTGTCCCCTGGAGCTGAGCAGGGTTGTCGAAGAACACAATTGAGGCATTCGGATAGGCTTGACCGAACTTGGTGGCGAAGAACTGGACCGGAGCGCTCTGATCCTCGCTGATGCGGAAAACGAAAAGATCGGCGCGGACATAGAGCCCATCCGCCATTTCGGTGGCCAAGGCGGGGGCACTGGCGCTGCCAAGAGCAATTTGCAACGGGTTTTCAGCAACCTGTGCGGCATACTTTGCCGCCAGAGGAAATTCAATCAGCCCGGCAGTGCGTTGATACCACGAAGGATCGGTGTAGAGACTCTCGGGCACTTGGCCGAGGGTGAAGGTTCTGCCGTTGAGGGTGAATTGTAGGAAAATATCGCCGAGTGGGAAGATCGAGCCACTTCCGGTGACGGGCAGAGCATTGCCGAGATCAAGCCGGATGACTTGGCGCTGGCAATCGACGACAGCGGCGCAAAAATTTACCACTGCACCGCCGCCGACCAAGGTGGGGTAAAGCTGGCGTCCGTTGACGAAGCGCTGGGGTTCCTCTGCGCTGGCTGGGCCAAGAGTGCCTACAATTCGGCCGCGGCAGAAGTTTTCACCCCCGGATTGGCCGGGAATTGGCCATTCCATCGAGTAAAGATCGACGTTAAATTTGATAGAAAGCAGGTTCGAATTGGCGTCGGCAGCGGTTTTTAAGTCGCTCAGGAAGGTGGATGCAGAGACGTCTCCCCATTCGCTGACGGTGATGACGGACTGCCACATTGCTCCGTAAGCGGCATCGCCACCGGCTTTAGACCAGACTTTATTCCATAGTTCAGTGAAGGCCGCTGGTGCAAAATTACCCTTCATCAGAGTGTTGCCGTCGGCATCGGCGATTCGGATTTTCAGTCCGAACAGCGAGGAAACCATCTGTTGCTGTGGATCGAGATCGACGATTTTGGCTGGGGCCGAGTCATCGGAGTCGGCGATGGAAAAACTGAGAATTGGATCAGTGCCGAGTACGCTGCTGCCGTCCGCCATGAATGCGGAGGTGATTGCACAGCCGAGTAAGCGCCAAACGCCGTCACCTGCCGGGTTCCACCAACCGTTGCTAGCCGATGGGTCTTGGCGCAGTTGATAATTAGGCTGGAACGTTTCGTTGTTAAAATGGGTGACGTCGTTGTTGACGGTTGAGACGGTGGCTTGAAATTGGCCGGCGAAGTGGAGTCTCAGGGACTGGGAAAGGTAGCTCATGGGATTAGGAGTGAATTTGGCGAAATAGGGGTGAATTTGGGAAAAAAGAAAAGTTTAAGCAATGAATGGCTCAATGAGGCCGAGGAGGTTGTGTTCAGGGTCAGCAAACATGCCGAAGGTGTAGCCATTCGCCTCGGTGCGAGGCATGATTTGAGCGCCGCCGTGGGCGATGACGAGTTTGAGAGTTTCGGGGATTGAGTTCACCTGAAGGTAGAATGCGGTTCCCTTACGGTTACCCGCGATCGTCTCATCTGCTTGACCAATCCCGCCAAGGGCAGGGCGAAAAATAGCCGGCGAATCCTGAAATTGGATATAGGCAAAGCCTTCGGCGTTGATTTCATAGGTCCAACCGAAAACGTTTGAATAAAACGTCTGCAAAAGCTCGGGCTGGATCGCCATGATTTCAAACATGGCTGCGGAGTGAGTGTTCATGATGCGTACAGGTCGTTGGAGTTAGATTGCAAAAATTCGGCGACTGAATTGGCACGTTTTTTGACAGGGGAGGGGCTGACGTATGGGCTTAACTAACTGTTAATTTTTCGTTAGGGTTTACCTCTGTCTGTTTCAAAAGTGGCCGTCAATCCTCAATTCCGTGTTGGCGAAATTGGCCGCGATTTAAAGCATTGGGAAACGATTGCGAGCGCCTTAAACCGATTGTTGGTCAAGTCCCGAGTGCAAATTAAGGGATCTCATTTTCGTCGAGGAGGAAAGATCCATGGTTGAGTCACCACGTGGATTAACTCGTTCTTTTCAAGATTGTTATCATTGAATTTGACGCAATATGCCTCTATCAAAATTAGCACCGATTCAGTATGGCTCGAGCTCCAACGGGGCGACTCATCTCAGGGCCGCTTAACTTTTTCGGCAAGCTTGTCCGATTAAGATCTGAATTGCTTGAGAATTACGCTTTGTTCCGATGTGATTTTGAGCTTGTTGGCCGGAGGGGAAAACTCATGACTGGATCAAACTGTCTTAGAAAGACGTGAGACGCCTGACTCGTTTGATCGGCAACAGTTGCAAGTACTTCGAACTAAATGTTATTTAAAAAAAGATTTTGGATTACATTATATAATTCTTCGTAAAGTATGAGTGTCTAGCCACAATGAGAATGAGCCACTCGCGGCGGCGCGAAGCGGGGCTTTTCATACGTTTACCCGTGCTTTCCGGGGGGACGGGAGAAATTTCCTAGGGATTTAGGGGTGAAAAAACGGGGGCAAACTGCCTCAGCTCGGCAGCTTTTTTCTGATTCGGAAGGGCTCGGCTGGCTATCCCGTGGAGCGAGAGGATCGCCGTACTCGACATTTCGCTGGATCTAATTGTGTTGCCACCAGCTTCATTCCCAAGCGCTACGGCGACCGAGGCAATGCGGGTAGTGGGAGTCGGTCGCTAGGTCTAAAGCAGCGTTAAAGGGACCGTAAAAATCAACATTTACCACGATACAATTGACCCCATCGCTTAAACCATCTCCCAAATTCGCAAAGAGCCGCACTGAATTTATGCCATCCCAGAGTGGTGGCGCGCGGATCAACGATGGATGCTGCGAATGACGCGGTGACCGTGCTGCAGTTTAGGTGGGAAAGGGTCACCCGGCCTATCCAAAGAGGCCGGGCTGTTGCAAAAAAGGGTGAAAACTGACCTGAGTTTTCACCCTCTGGATCCGTTATCAAACACCTCGTTTAAAGGTGCTCAACGAACTCGCTCATTTGAGGGTTTAGGTTAAAACGTCGGAATCAAACTTTGCCGAAGATCGTTTGGCCCGTCGAGCGGAGGTCGTCGCAAGCGGTTTTCATCCGTTCGCAGAGACCGAGTTCACCTTTTTTGAGGTAGGAGCGGGGATCGTAGTGCTTTTTGTCGCCGACTTCGCCGTCGATTTTGAGCACCCCTTCGATGTTCTGGCAGATGTGGGTCACAATCGGGCGGGTGAACGCGTACTGGGTGTCGGTGTCGATGTTCATTTTGACGACGCCGTAGTCGAGGGTTTCGCGGATTTCGGCGAGCGCCGAGCCTGAGCCACCGTGGAAGACGAGGTCCATTTCGGCAGCGGCTCCGTGCTTGTCGGTAACCGCTTTCTGGCCGTCACGGAGGATGGTGGGGAGCAGTTTCACCGAGCCCGGTTTGTAGGCACCATGGACGTTGCCGAAAGTCGCGGCAAACAAGAAGCGACCGATGGGTTGGAGGGCTTCGTAAACTTCGACCATGTCCTCGGGGGTGGTGTAGAGTTTTTCGATGGGCAGGCCGGAAGTGTCGTGGCCGTCTTCTTCGCCACCGACGCAACCGGCTTCGACTTCGAGGATGATCTCGAGTTCGGCGCATTCCTTGAGCAGAGCCTTGGAGATTTCGAGGTTTTCTTTCAGCTCAACCACTGAGCCGTCGAACATGTGAGATTGAAACAGCGGGCCCTTGCCCTCGGCGACGCGCTTGCGGGACGCTTCGAGCAGCGGTTTGAGGAAGCCATCGACTTTAGCCGGATGGCAGTGGTCGGTGTGAAGTGCAACGAGGACGTTGTGTTTTTCAGCGAGCAGATGGCAAGCTTCAGCAAGCACGATGGCACCGAAGGCGGCATCTTTCACCGCAGTGCCGGAGGCGAACTCGCCGCCGCCAGTGGAAATTTGGATGATTCCGTCGGATTTTGCTTCGGAAAAAGCCCGCAGCGCGCCGTTGATGGTGGGGAGAGAGGTGACATTGATGGCAGGATAGGCGTAGCCCCCTTTTTGGGCGGCGTCCAACATGGCACGATATTGGGCAGGAGTTGCGATTGGCATAACAGGGGTTTGCTTAGAGAGGGCGCGAGTGAACGACAAGCCAGAATACCGGGAATTCTGCAAAGCGGTCTGGCTTGAGCTTGCCAAGCGAAGCTCGCCGCGCTTGTTTGTTGGGTATCTCAATGACTGCTTCTGAATCGATTGTTTGTAAGCCAACGCCGTGGTTCATTTTCCGGGCCTTGGTGATATTGCTGATGTTCAGTGTTTTTGCTGTGTTGTTTTATATCGATGGCAGCACTGGCTACCGTAAGAAAAACGAGAGTTTTTACCTGCATCAGACGTTTCAGCTTGCCAACGAACAATTTTCAAAAATGAACTCGGGAGGCTCGTTGACGGCAAAAGCATGGCAAAGTTTTGCGGCCAAACAAGCGGTGGTATTTCCTGAAGATCGCACGCTGTTGCCGCACGCCATCGAATTGCCGATGCCTTGGCCAAAGGTTTTGCACGACTATGAGCGGATGAAACCGTTGCAATGGAACATCTTGTGGCGTGAATACACCAAGGAACGCGGACTCAATGCCGCCCCTCCCGAAGAGCCGTATGCCGCCCAAAAAATTAAAGAACAATCGATCGTTTTCGTGATTTGTACCGTTCTCGCTGGGGTTGCAGCTTTTTTCCTGCTACGCACGCTTCAACGGAGTATTTCCGCAGATCAAGAGGCCGTCATGACTCCTCAAGGGAAACGGATCGCTTACCGGGACCTCAAAATCCTCGATCTTCGCAAATGGAGCACCAAGGGGATTGCCTTCATCACCTATGAGGGGAGCTCGGGGAAGGGCCGAATCCGGATCGATGGCCTGACCTACGGGGGCTTTAAAAAAGAACATGATCAGCCAGCCGAGCGTTTGATGCAGCAGATTCGCTCACGGTTTTCGGGTGAAATCATCGAATACAGCTCGGCGCTTGAGCAGGAATCGCCAGCAGATTCTTCGACACCCGCTTGATTTAATTTCCTCGTCAGGGTGCTTTTCCATGTTCGATTCGTTTTCGAGATTGCCAAGTCGGGTCCGCAAACGATAACCCATCTCAACTCCAACACTCAACAACAGTAACTCATGTCAGATAAAAGTATCGAAGCCCGCGTAAAAGACATCATTGTGGATCAACTTGGCGTCAACGCTGACCAAGTCACCACCGAAGCCAAATTCGTCGAGGACCTTGGAGCCGATTCACTCGACACCGTCGAGCTGGTGATGGCCTTTGAAGAAGAATTTGATATCGAAGTGCCTGACGAAGAGGCCGAAAAGCTTCAAGCGGTCGGTGACGTGGTCACCTACATCACGAGCCAACAAGCCTGATTCAGGTTGGCAAATGCTGGGTAAAAGGGCGGACTCCTCCTCAGGTGTTCGTCCTTTTCTTTGCAATCCACCGAATCTAGGCGACACTTTCTCATTCATGCATTCTGAAGACGATATTCATTACGCGCTTGAAACTGCCAAGGTCTTGCGTGAGCCAGATCGGCGGATCGATACTTTCGGTGAGACGCGTTTCGAGTTCCAGTTAATCAGCGAACTGATGGATCGAAGTGGTGAAGTCCGGATTCGTACCGGTGAATTTGAGGCGATGCGACCGCGGATCCTCCGGCCGGCGTCTTACAACGAAGTGGCGTTGGAGGGTTTTGACCCATCGGCCAGAGCGCGTTTTGATAAGCTGGTGGCGAAACTTAAATCGGAGGGTAAGAACCTTGCCTTTTTGCAATACGGCTTTCAGCTCAAATGTGGCCAAGTCCATGAGGAAGTCGTTCATGACAATATCGACGCAGTTCGGGAGCGGGTGCTGGAAGACATTCGCCGCACCGGAAACCCCGCTCGTGCGATCATCGAAGGGGTGGATGATGCGTGGGAAATTTGTATCCTTAAGTTTTTTTTGGAAATGGTTCTCCGCTCGCATGAGATCAATTCTTTCGATTTCAAGCGCCGTGGGCTCATTTAAGACCTATTGCTGCTGCTCATGAGCTTTTGGACGGTTTTCAAGCTACTCGCCGCCTTGTGCGTCATCGCTGTGATGGCTTTTACCGGGATGCTCGCTTACCATGTGATGGTCACACCGCTCGGTGGAGTCTTTGAAAAAGTCATTCCAAAACGGGCTGAAGCGGCAGGTAAACAACCCGACATGGATTTTGCGAAAATGTTGGATTCGGCGAAGTCCCCTGACATTGATCCCGGCGAGAAAGCCTTTCAAAAAGCCCATGAATTACTCGCTCTCGGTAAGATTGACGAGGCTCGTGAGAAATTGATCAACATCGTCACTTCTTATCCCAGTTCGCCATCCGCACCAGTGGCTCGCCGCATTGTCGGTGAGATGAATCTCGATGAAATTCTTTCCACCGCGCACATGGAGGGCAAGCAAACCCACGTGGTCAAGCGCGGCAATTCCTTCCTCGGGATTGCCGCGGAACATCGCACCAGTCTTGACTGCATCATGTATCTCAATGGCATGATGGAGTTGAAAAACATCCAACCGGGCGAGGAATTGATTGTGATGCCATTGGATTTCCGGCTGCTGATCGATCCGGGACACAAGCTGCTTTCGATCTGGGATGGGAGTCGTTTTATTCGTGAATATTCGATCATTCACCTTGGAGTTCCTGGCAAAATTCCGTTGGGAAAGACCAAGATCAGTGCGAAGTCCGCCGAGCTCGAAGGTCACCAAGTTCCGCCGCAATCCAAGGATTATCGTGCGGCGGAAAAAGTGATTCAAATTGCAAAACCCTCAATCCAAATTCGGGGCGGTTCCGAAACTGATGACGAAACTCCACACGGAATTGTGCTGCGTTCGCAAGATATGGAGGAAATTAGTTTGCTCACCCGTATCGGCAATGAGGTCGAAATCCGCTGATCCTGGCTTTAGAACGGAGATTACCTTTTTCGCGGCGCAAGCAGGCCATATTTGGGGCTGAACAGATAGGCGGCGATAAATAATAGCCCAAGAAGAATCACGATCGCCGGACCGGGGGCGATCCCAAATTTACCCGAAAGTAACACGGCAGCCACCGAACCGATGCCGCCGATGAGCCCACCTCCCCAGAATAATGCCGAGGTGCGGTCGGTGAGCAGCGATACGGTGGCGGCGGGAGTCACCAGCAGTCCTACTGAGAGCACGCAACCGACTGCTTGCAGCGAGGAAACTAAGGCCAGCACCAACAAGGTGAAGATTAAATACTGGATGAATCGGACCGGCACGCCTTGTGCGGCGGCAACGTTAGATTCAAACAGCGTGAGTAAAATCGGCCGCATTAACAAATTGGTAATGAGCAGGGTGAATGCCCCGATGCCGAATGCGATCCAGATATCCGCATTGCCGACGGCGATGATGTCGCCAAAAAGCCAGTGCTCCAACTCTTGGCGGGTATCGAGCTTTGGCAGTAAAGCGATTCCTGCAGCGAAGGCAGCGGTGTAGAGCACCGCCAGCGCGGTACCTTGCTCGACTCGGTTTCCCCGTGCCACCGCGACTGAGCCAAGGCCGACAAGCAGTGCGGCAAACATTGCCCCGAAAAAAGCATTCCACTGGCTCAGTGCACCTGTCAGGAAAATTCCTAAAGCGATACCAGGCAGCATCGTGTGGGAGAGAGCCGAAACCGAGAGCGCATTGCGCCGCAGCACCACAAAGCCGCTGAAAAATCCGTTGGCAAATCCGATGAATCCGGCGGTGGCCAGTGCGCGTTGGTAGAAGGGGTTGCTGAGTAGTTCTAAATCCATCATTCAGAGGTGGTTCGCGGGCTGGTGAAAAGTGCGCTCGATCAATTCTGGGTTCAGGATTTGGGACACTGGGCCAAATGCCAAAGGCCGCGTCGCAAGCACCAGTGCTTCGTCGAAGAGCAAGGGCACGGTGTTGAGGTCGTGATGTGAGGCGATGACTAAGCGCCCCTCATGGGCGAGTTTTGCCAGCAGTGCACCTAGCAATTGAGAGGCATTGCGGTCGAGTCCGGTAAAAGGTTCATCCAAGAGCAAGACATGGGCCTCTTGCGCCAGTGCCCGTGCGAGAAAGGCTCGCTGTTGTTGGCCGCCGGACAATTCGCGGATCTGGCGGTTTTGTAAGTCGTTGAGTGCCAACGCTTCCATGGCACGGTCTACCGCCGTGCGATCTGCTGTGGAAAATTTCCGCCACCAACCTGTTTGCGGATAGCGGCCCATTTCGACTAAGCCACGGACGGTAATCGGAAATGACCAGTCCACTTCTTCGCGCTGGGGCAAATAGGCAAACTCGCGTGACCACTTTTTTACCGCCGTACCACGCCAGCGGATGCTGCCTTGGTCGCGAGGAACGAGCCCGGCGATGGCCTTGAGCAGCGTGCTTTTACCCGCACCATTAGGACCGATCAAAGCCACCCGATTGCCGCAAGAGGTGGCTAACGAGACATTTTCTAAAGCCATCACCCGGCGGTAGCAGACCGTCAGATTTTCGATCACCAACTCGTGATGATGTCCGTGGTGGGCGCAGCAATCGTGGTGAGTTTCGCTCATTGGGTGGCGGGAATCGGGAGTTCGAGGAAATCATCAATGTCACCTTGGGCATCGAAAACATGGGTTAACGTGGCTTGGCCGGGAGCTTCCAACGTGAGCTTGGCAAAATGGTATTCGCCGGGGGCTGGCGGATTCTGCCAGCGGATCACCAGTCCGATTCTTGGGTTTTGGGGATCGAGCTCAAGTGAGCCGCTGAGGAGCGAGCCCTCCCGCAGCGGGTGGCTGAGTTTACCGGTGTCGATTGTGACGGTGGTGGCCGGAACCGAGAGTTGCAGCCGAAAAGGAATCTTGGGGATGACGGCCACTCGCTGTGGCTGAACGATCCCCGAATTGATGGCTTGAGGGTGGGTTTGCACGGCGGTGACACGCAGCAGTCCAAAACCGGTGGCAACCAAGGCCAAGGTAAGGCAGATAAATCGGATGAGGGGTGAGCCGCGCACGCCACCAACTTGACCCAACTTGAATCAAGACGCAAGAAACTTGCATCTGATCCGAAGCTGCCGAGTCGTGTGTATTTTCGCTGGAAATCTGGAGTCCCCCGCGCATGGTCC
>JAYWAR010000341.1:0-3968 GCA_043782285.1 Akkermansiaceae bacterium
GCCGGTAAATCCTCCCTGGTCAACGCGATCCTCAAAGATGAACGCACCATCGTTTCCGAAATCGCCGGCACCACCCGCGACGCCGTCGATCTACCTTACTCCTTCGAGGGCGAAAATTTCACTTTAATCGACACTGCAGGTCTCCGACCACGGGCCAAGCGCGACAACTCAGTCGAAGTATTTTCCGCGATGCGCACCGAAAAAGCGGTTCGCCGCGCCGATCTCTGCGTGCTGGTCATCGATCTCGCCGCTGGTGTGACCTCCATGGATCGCAAAATTGCCCAGTTGATCATGGAGGAAAAAAAACCCTGCCTCATCGTGCTCAACAAGTTTGATCTATTCCACCCCGGAGCCAACCGCAGTGCACGACTCGAAGAAGCCACTGAGCACGTCCGCAAGGAGCTGTTCTTCCTCCATTACGCGCCCTTCGTTGCCTGCTCGGCTAAAACCGGCGGCTCCGTTGACCATGTGCTCAAGGAAGCTCTCAAAATTAGAAAAGGGGCTCAAAATATCCCTGGCACCGGACAACTTAATCGGATTCTGCAAGGTGCCTTCGTCGCCACCCCGCCGCCGATCGACAAAAAGCTCAACAAGCGGCTTAAGCTTTATTACGCCACCGCTGCGGTGGAGGAAAAATATAGCGTAATTCCGGTGCCGACGATTGTGCTCTTCGTCAACGATAAGCGGCTCATGGCCAACAGCTACGAGTCTTACATCGTCAATCGTTACCGCGCCGCGCATCCCGCGCCGGGGATTCCCGTTGTCCTTTCCGTTCGTTCGCGTTCGCGCAAAGAATGGGAACCTCGCCAAAAGCCACAAGGCCACTAAAACAAATCAATCGGGAAATTGCCGGAGCTTCCCCTTCCCACCCATAAGTGCTAATTTCAATTTGGTGATTTCCACCGACTTCGGATTACCGAGTGTGGTTTTCAGTTGCAGCCTGCAATGAGCAAGCGGTTCCGGTCCTTGCTGTTTGGAATGGGTGTTTATGCCCTCGCTACCCATGATTTTCCCAAAGATTGTTTGACCCATCCGCCACACGTCGTAGCTACTTAGGCAAAAAATTAACTGCTATTTTAGGTGCGATTCGGCCATTCTAAGCATTCACCCGCAACTCAGAATCCTCAAAAATCAGGGAATCACTTGCAAAACGTTCTTGAAATTATTTTTTCAAACAAGAATTCTGTCCAACATCGCTCTATGCGACAGCCGTAGCTAACAACCCCTTTTAAATCCCATGATCGAAGTCGCAAGCCTGACCAAACAATTCGGAACCAAACGCGCCGTAGATAACCTCACCTTCACCGTTAAAAAAGGTGAAGTTCTCGGATTTCTCGGACCTAACGGCGCAGGAAAATCGACCACCATGCGGATGATCACCGGCTTCATCCCTCCCACCTCCGGCGACGCCAAGGTCTGCGGTATTTCAATCACTGACGAGCCCAACTCCGCAAAAACGAAAATCGGTTACTTGCCAGAATCGGCACCACTTTACAATGACATGACGGTCTCTGGGTTTTTGAAATTTTGTGCCGCCATCCGCGGGCTTAAAGGCAGTGCCAAAAATGACGCCGTCGAGCGGGCTATCGAGACTTGCTTCCTCAACAGTGTCGCCCTTCAGTCGATTGACACCCTTTCCAAAGGCTACCGTCACCGCACCTGCCTTGCTCAAGCGCTGTTGCACGATCCCGAAGTCTTGATTCTCGACGAGCCAACCGACGGCCTCGACCCCAATCAAAAATTTGAAGTCCGCCAGCTCATCAAGCGGCTCGGTCAAACTAAGGCGATCTTGTTCTCGACGCACATTCTCGAAGAAGTTGAAGCTTCCTGCACTCGCGCCGTGATCGTCGATCGCGGCAAAATTGTTGCTGACGGCACACCTGCCGAGCTGATCGCCCGCTCCCCCAATGGCTCACTTACCGACCTATTCCGGCAAGTCACCTCCAGCGACACCGAAGTCGCCGCCTAAAAATAAGCAGCCGTCGACCGAGAATTCCCAATTTTCAGTCGTGGTCTTTCCGCGTTTCAGTCTCTCGAATTTCCGTATTTACCCATTCCTCAAATGTCTTCCTGCACCATTTATAAGCGTGAGCTTGCCAGTTATTTTTCCCAGCCCACCGCATACGCGATCATTGTGATTTTCCTGCTATTCTCGCTCGGCCTCACCTTCACCTTCGGCGAATTTATGCGTGTCGGCGACTCCTCACTCGAGTGGACCTTCTTGTTTTGGCACCCGTGGGTTTATATGCTGCTCGCTCCGGCAGTCGGGATGAAACTCTGGGCTGATGAACAACGCACCGGTACCATCGAATTGCTCGGTACCTTCCCGGTTTCAACTTGGAGCGCAATCGTCGGTAAATTTCTTGCTGCTGCCACCGTTTGGCTGATCGCGCTCACCCTCACTTTCCCGATCGTTGCCACCGTCAACTATCTCGGAGTTCCCGACAATGGCGCGATTTTTGCCGGTTACCTTGGCAGTTTCTTGGTCTGTTGCACCTTCCTCGCCATCACCATGCTGGTGTCAGCCTGCACTCGCGACCAAGTTGTTTGCCTGATTGTTGCGGTGGCTATTTGTGTGTTAGTCGTGCTCTGTGGCTACGATCCGGTTACTCGCGAACTCTCGAAGATCGTCTCCCCGGGTGTCCTCGAAGGCATCGTCTCTTTTGGCGTTTGGGATCATTTCCGCTCGCTGAACAGTGGCCTATTCCGCTTGAAAGATTTCATTTGGTTCGGCTCGATCATCTTCGTCTGCCTACTCGGCACCAGCGCCATCCTCTCGTCCAAGCGTGCCTAATCTCTGCGTAACTCAACTGCTAAATCTCCAATTTTCCCGCCCATGTCCGCCAAAACCACCCACCCGGTCACTCGCGCCGCCTTCGGCGTTGCCGCGCTCGTCACCATCGCTGTTCTCGCTAACTGGCTTGTCGCGCTTACTCCGTTAGGTAACCGCGGTGCCGACTTCACCGAGAATAAGGTTCACACCCTATCCACGGGCACCCGCGCCATCCTGACTGAGCTCGATACGCCTGTCGTCATCCGCTATTATGCCTCGCGAAATACCGACTACATGCCCGAGGAGCTCAAGCTCCACATGCGCCGGGTCGATGATTTGCTGAAAGAATACGCTTCCATCTCTAAGGGCAAACTGCGGATCGAAAACCTGGATCCCGCGCCCGACACCGATGCCGAAGACTCCGCCAATCTCGACGGCATCCACGGCCAGCGGATGGACGACCAGAACTTGTTTTTCGGCCTCGCCATCGCCTGCCTCGATAAGACCAGCGTTATCCCGTTCATCGATCCACGTGACGAGACGATGTTGGAATATCACATTTCAAAAGCCGTCGCTGAGGTTAGTACTCCGACCAAACCTAAAATTGGCCTGATGACCTCCCTCGACTTAAAAGGAGCCCCTGCGATGATGCCCGGTCAAGCCCCCACCCCGGGTTGGGTGATCTACCAACAGCTCAAGCAGTCGTTCGATGTGGTTGACGTGTCGATGAGCAAACCTACCATCGATGCGAAAGAGATTAAAACCCTACTGTTATTTCACCCTGCCGGAATCACGCCAGAGGCCGAGTTTGCCGTTGACCAATATCTTCTCAACGGCGGCACCGTCGTTGCTTGCCTCGATCCTTTCTCGGTGGCGGCACAAATGAGCGCTCCCCCTTTGAATCCAATGATGGGCCAGCAAGCGCCACCTGCCACCAGCTCCACCCTCCCCACCCTTCTCAGCGCTTGGGGCATCACTTTCGAGTCCAGCAAAGTTCTGGCCGATCCCACCCTCGCAACCAAACTCGGAGGCAACCGTCTCGGCCTTGCTGTACTGACTCTCGGTAAAAATTCAATGCCCCAGAAAAATGACGTCATCACCAAAAATCTTGATTCCGTCACACTCTTCCTACCTGGAGCCTTCACCAAAACCGGCAATGGTGGAGTGACTGCCGACACCCTGATCCAATCGACCG
>JAYWAR010000342.1:0-3966 GCA_043782285.1 Akkermansiaceae bacterium
TTTAGTATCACCAGCGGCGCACCGATGTTTTCCGCCCCCTCATGCACGAACCGATAGCAGTCTTCATCCTCCATGCCGGTATCCGCGAAGAGCAGCGTCATGCGGTCGGTTCCGTGCGTTTCTGCCACGCGCTTTGCAGCCGCCCATGAGGTGATTCCGCCCGAGAGCAAGACAACAAAAGAGGAAGATATGCCGGAAGATGACGGCAGAGAACAAGACGCCGCATCCGATGGGCATAAGCTTTTCAATTTCATAACAGTTTCGTTTCAGTCGCGCCCACGGATGGGCTCAGCGTTCATCCAAGATTGTCGTCCCATGTGTCTTTCGCGTCCGTGTAGATCCGTTATCCGCCGATGTCATCGAGCGCCGCGCGGGCCACTTTCTGGCCTTCGCTCCACGCTCTATCTTTCTCGACCATGGCAGCCTTTACGTTCGGCAGATGAGATTCGTGCATGCGCCGGTAGAGATCCTTGGCCATATCGCCGACGGTCTCGCCTTCGCTGGACATAAGTCCACAAGCGAAAATGCGCTTCACCGATTCGAGCTTCTCGGGTTCGAGCATCCTAATTTCCTCGATCAGAGCGCCATATTTTAAGACGCACTGGCGTGCAGCATCAGCCAGTGCTTCTACCCAATCGACTACGCAGCCTCTTTCCTTGGCGATTTCATAGGACATATCAAGCGGGAAGCCCTCTTGGTCGAGCAGCGTGAAGACTCCTTGCAGTTTCGGCACTCCGTCGATTTGAGATTTCCAGCGGAGCGGTCCGGATTTCGCGAGGATAACAGATGGCTTGATCATTCAGTTGCTTTTCTTGGACTCTTCAGGGGCGCGGTCCGTGCGCTCAGCGTTATGCTGAAAATAGCGCTCCGATTGAAGCGCCAAGAACTCCCTTACCACTTTCCGTTGGGCATCATTCATTTCACCAATTATCTCGTCAGAGATAGACCGCATTACGGCGACGCATTGATTTAGCATCCTGAATGCCTCACTGACGGTTTCCGGCGAGTGTTCCAGAGCTTGGCGGATGTCATCGATGCTTACTTCCACCTCTATTTCTAGCGGTTCAGGAGTGATCCATGTTAGTATTTTCATAAAGTCGAACAAGGCGAGTCAGCCGCCATCCGGTCCCTCAGTCGGATGCTCTTGGACGTTCGGCGGAGATGGCAGAGGCATCCAAAAATCGGGCCAGCAGTCGGAATCGACGGCTCCTTGGGGACACTCCACTAAAATCCAAGAATCGCTGTCTCGGTAGGGGGTTGGCGGCGCAAAGTAGGCGGTAGTCTGCGTGAACTTTGGAACGAGTACACCCTCCTCCCACCATCCCACTAGATTTGTAGTATGATGATCCGGCGGTGTTTCAATCGAGCGCCAAATTCCGGCGGTCCCTGGACCGCCTCGCGCCGGTCCTTCGACCCACGTTAGATCCCTAACAAGTGGAGACACATCGCCCCCTAATACGTCCTCAGTTGAGGCGGTTTCCGGATGCAAGATTGGAGCTTGGTTTTCCATGGTGTTATACTTCGTTTCGTGGGGTCGGGTGCCAGAGCGTTATCGGGTAGGATGGCTTGGAGCCGTCCATGGTCATTTCGATCTCGCAGGGGTGGTCCCGGTCACCATTTTCAGAATAGACCACTATTTTCATCGGTTGTGTAATCATTGATTTTCGAGTGTTAGAAGAGGGCGCAGGGATTTACCGGTTGAGTCCCCGGCGGTCGATTTCGCGGGCCAGGGCCGCCAAGCGACCCGTCACCCACCGCGATTCGGGATCGCGCTGATTGGAGGCTCGCCGGCCTCCCAAATCTCTTGCCGCCGCTAGGAGCGTTGCGGCATCAAACCCGGCGACGGCTAGATCGTGGCTGGCCCGCTCCCGGTCTAGCGGAGGTTTAGGCCACGCTACCGCCCCTGGTCGCGCAGTGCGCTCCAGTGGGGATTTCCCGCCCGCAGAGGGCGGGCGGAAATCGTAGGTGATCGATTTTGGCCGGCGGATCATGCCGCCGCCTTTCCGCTTAGGGCTGCCAGTGCCGCGAACTGGCAGCGCTGATTACTTTGCCATGCGAGCAGCAGGGCCGCCGCACGCAGGCGATCCTCCCTCAGCGCGGCCTGAGCCTTGCGCATCGTCCAGTAGCGGATCTGTTCGGCGCAGTCGCGCAGTTGGCGGTGGATTTCAGCGCGGGTCAGAGACTCGGTGCAGTCGGGGGATTTTCTCATGCGTGTAACATTTTGTGGATTTCGAGTATGACCCACGTCATGGGCCATGTGATCACCGGCGCGATCACCACCGCCGCTAGAAAATGGATGGGTCTCACGACTGCACCTCCGCTCCATACCGTTGGCGGTCCCATTCGGCCCGTGCCGACCACTCAGAGCCGCAACGCAGTAAGATTTCCACCGACTCGTTTTCAACATCCGTGCGGCCAATCACAAATTTTGGAAATGTCACAAACGGGGTTTGAATCAGATAGAGCCATTTGCCGTCCACCTGCCGGTATAATTCCAGCACCGAGTAAACGTCGGACTGCTTGGCGATTAGGTTCCGCAGCGCCACATACTGGCGCTGATAGTTTTCCTCCATTTCCCCGCCGCTGTAGGACGGGGCTGTTTTCGTTTTTGGTTCGGTTTCCATAGATCTAAATGACTGTTAGTTTTGCGGCTTGGTATGCCTGCAATGCCCTCAAGCTCACTCCCCGGTTGCGCGTTCCCAGCGGGCGCGTCGGCAGCACTCGGCCCGCCTGTTTCGGACTCAGTCCGATGAGGTGCGCTACCGTCGCCAGCGGCAGTGAGACCAGCTCAGCAAAGTCCACGCTGGCCCGCAGCTCAGCCACGATCAGCTCCGCCGCTAGCCGCTCGATCCGAGCCTGAGATTCCGGGGAAAAGCTCATGAGTTAGGCGAGGTGTTTGGCTGGTGCCGCATTAAGTTGAGCTAACAGCACGTCAACGCCGCGCTCCACTGACATGCGCAGGATGTCGGATTTTTTGAGGCCCGTTTCTTTCACGGCGGCGGCAACCTTAAAATTCAGTGCCGGGGTAAGTTTCAGGGGGACTGATGTGGTGAGGTTGCGGCTTAGTGGTTTCTTGGCTGACATGTCGGCAAGGTAGTAGATTCTACTACCTCCGCAAGAAAAATGTAGCAAACCTCACTACTTTTTGACTATCATACGCCCATGGCTAACAAATCAGTGATCCCTTCTTCTGTTAAATTTCCGCCGGAAATTGTTAAAAAGCTCAAAGAAGCATCGAAAAAAACGGGCCTGCCCTTAACCGAAATCATCAGGATTTGCGCAGGGATTGGTTTAGTTCATTTAGAAAAAATACAATACGACATTCACGGTTCCATCTACAAAGCATCGGTGAAACTTCCAGAAATCAAAATATTGAGTCACCCAGAGGAAGATTCCGCCACCGGCACCGAAGGAAAGTGATCGCGCTCTGGCGGAGTGCGGGTTGCCGCTGGCACTCTATCAGCTAGAAGTTAGGTCTTCTGTGAAATTATGGTGAAAATCGCATGAACCGAGATCGTTAGGAAATCCAATCCCACAGCCACCTAGCCGCCGAAATCACCGCAGCCGTCACCGCTCCCATTAGCAAATAATAAAACAACCTCTCAGAATCAAACGGGTCTCTCATGAAAGATTGATCCATATCCCGCAACTCCCGAAAAGCCTCGAAACATGAAAACGACAACCCTCTCAGCTCTCGCTATCATCCTCGCCCTTGCCAGACTCTCCGCCGGGCCTCCCGATATCTATCGCGAGCGGGGATTGTCGCTCGACCCGCCAGCGGCGGAAGCTAAATTGCTGCCGCTCATCGACTACCGCCTCCGAGGCGTGCCCGTAAATTCCGCCAAGTTTCTGGAAATTTACAAACTGGCCGAGTCCGAACTCCAGTCAGTTGACCACGGCTGGGATGCGCGGATTGTCCAGTCGTTAGGCGCGGGGAAATTTCTGATCCGCTCCGCATACGGTGGC
>JAYWAR010000343.1:0-3964 GCA_043782285.1 Akkermansiaceae bacterium
GACGGAAGGCATGCGCAGAGCATGAAACAAGCGTGGCGCATGTCCAGATCATCTCCCGAGTTGGCGCATGCCGCGCATTACGTGCCGTGGCTGCGAACGCATGCTTAGCAGGCCTTGGCGCGGATGATTTTCTAGAACCTCGGGTTGTGGTTACTTTCCATCAAGTGCATCAGCTTGTCGGCGATCCGCTTGCCGATCGCCGTAAAACGCTCTGAGGGGTTCACAGGCGGTTGAAGTACGGATTTTTTTACAGTGTGCGTCGGTGAGGCTGAAGACGGGAAGCTAACTTGGAGTTTAGTTTCGGCCTATTCGACAGGCTTGGTTTGGGACTGAGAGTCGCTCTTGATGAAGCTCGCTAGGCGGGCTTTGGCGTGGGGTCTATCGTCGGCGTTGAAGATGGTGGCGCTGGTAGATCTTGAACCAACTCGATAACGGCTCAGCCGCTTCTGCGGTGAGCGGGTGCTTCATGAACTTACAGACAAAGAGTTACATTAACAAATTATCTTAATCCGAAGAGCAAACATCACGTAATTTTCGGTGGGTTCTCGGGTCTCATTGCCGATGAGGGTGACGTCTGAATTTTACCATTCCGGCCTCGACATCAAATTTTGAGGCGAGCAAAGTGATAAAAATGACTGTATTTACCAATCATCAATGTTTGATTTGGGGCGAATTGGATGTGCCTTTACTCGGTCTTACCCACGATTTAAGTGGTGCACTGCTGCAAGTACCGGCGGCATTTGCATTGGTACAGGACCCTCGATCTTTGTGGTTCGTTGCCAGTCACCGGCAGCCTGCGGAAATCCACCCAAAGGCACGGCCGGGAGTATTTCAAGCTGAGCTGTGGCGACATGACGTCGCCGAGTTGTTTGTCGCAGATCCCCACAGTGGGCGCTATTTTGAGTTCAATCTAGCACCGAATGGTGCTTGGTGGAGCTGTGAATTCACTGCCCCACGAGTACGTGCGGAGGAGGTTGAAATCGCGATGCCTGAGATCGCCACTTTCGCTGAAATGTCACCCGACGGTTCGTGGCTGGCGGCGATGGCAATTCCACTCGATTTGCTGCGTGCACGGCTGGATTTTGGGACTAAAAGCCTAATCAATGTCGCGATGATTCTCGAGTCGCCCGTCCAAAAATTTATCAGTGCCAATGCGCTCGGCTCGGGTTTACCTGATTTTCATCAAATCTCGCAATTTTCGCCCATTTGTCTCACGCCACTGCCCGAATAGTAGTCTATTTATTTGGTGATCTCATCATTGCTTGATTCATTCTAGAATCTATGTCATTGTTCACTTTATGGGTGAACGTTTTCAAATTCAAGATTTACTGAGTCAAGACGCTTCGGGTGTGGTTTTTCGAGCCTTAGACACGGTCACTCAGCAAACCGTTGCCGTGCGCAGATTTTTTCCTTTTGGGCCCAACGGCGGTGGTTTGGAGGCGGATGAGCAATCTGCTTACAACATTGCTATCGGCCGACTTATGGGGATCAGCCATCCCGCGATGCGTGGGATTATTTGCGGTGGCTGCGATGTTGTCGATGGTATGCCGTATATTGCCACCGAGTGGTTTGATGGAACACCGTTGCAATCGGTTCTGAGACGCGGTCCGCTTGATATCGCCACGGCTCGTCATTTAATTTGTAAGGCTTTGGAAGTTTGTGAGCTACTTTCTCAAGTGTTTGAGAAGGAAGCGATCTGGATCGAAACTGAGTTGGATACCATCATTTTCGGCGACAAGGACAGTGGTCGTGGAATTACCTTTTGGATTTCCCCATTAAAATGGCTTGGTAAAAACGAAGGTCAGCACGGATTTGAATCGATCATTCAGCTCACTGAAGAGATTCTCGGCGGAAAAGGAAAAATAAGCCGTAATCGCTTGAATCGCGGATTTGACACTTGGTTGCAATGGCTCCGCCGTTCGCCAGATACGCCACGCCTTGGCGAAGCTAAAGATAGGCTGATGGTCGCCAGCCATATGGAAAGAATCTCTCGAAAAAAAAAGAACTCTCGGCAGCATTTACAGCTCGGTGGTAGCGTGACGCTCGTCGCGCTCGTCGTAATTGCTTGGGGGCTCAGTCATTGGTATCAAAATTCCACAGGTAAATTACCGGAGATTCTGAACGCCCCTCAAAGCGTTGCGCTCCAACCTCAGCATCCAATTTTTGGGATTAAGGATTCCAAGCAGCTTCTCGGTCAGTC
Source organism: Akkermansiaceae bacterium (assembly GCA_043782285.1). Lineage (GTDB taxonomy): Bacteria > Verrucomicrobiota > Verrucomicrobiia > Verrucomicrobiales > Akkermansiaceae > Luteolibacter. The sequence continues at coordinate 2,201 of JAYWAR010000343.1, forward strand.
GCATCAAGTGGTCAAATTAGAGGGAACTCTCACCGAAATCCGACGCTCGGGGAAAGGTGATGGGAAGACACTATATTTATTATTTGCAGAAGCGGAGTCTGAAAATCAAGCCCGCGGTGGGATTTTAATTTCAAAAGCTCAAGGCGACTTAGGTGAAGTCGCTTTGGCCGGACTTAAAGGAAAAAAACTGAGGATTGAGGGTGCTGTCCGAAAAGACGGTTTCGGTGCTGCGAAATATCCTGTTATTATGATCGATCAACGGAGTGCGATTCAAGAAATTCGCTAGGCTGAATGAAAAACCGTGAAAATGATTGTTCGCCCTGCCAACGAGTCGAGTTGTGCCAATCTGTGTTTGTAAAAAGACTTCGAAGTCATTTTCACCGAAAAAGATTTGCTCGGCTAAATAAATGAGATCAATCAACTCAGCAACCCCTGAAAGAATCCAATTATGAAGATTAAACACATCCGCACCTCAATTGCGATCATCGCCTTCGCTGCGACCACTGCGCTTCCTTCCAACGCCTGCACCGGCATCACTTTGAAGGCTTTGGATGGCTCGGTGGTTTGTGGTCGCACGATGGAATGGGGTTCCTTCGACCTCTTGTCCCGGGTGGTGATCATTCCTCGCGGACATCACTTTACAGGTCAAACGCCGGATCAAAAACCGGGAAAGACGTGGACGGGAATTTATGGCATTACGGGCCTCGATGCGATGGAAAAAGACATCATCGCGGATGGCATGAATGAAAGAGGTCTCACCGTTGGCCTGTTCTATCACCCCGGATTTGCCGAGTATGCGGCCTACGATCCCGGGCGGGCGGCGGATTCAATTGCGCCATTAGATGTCGGGCAATTTCTTTTGTCACAATGCGCCACGGTCGAGGAAGCGCGGACTGTGCTGGCGAAAATTCTGGTGGTGCCAGTGGTGGAACCGGCGATTGGGCTCGCGCCGCCCTTGCATTACTTCGTCACCGAGCCGGGCGGTAAAGCCATCGTTGTTGAATTCCTGAAAGGTGAGATGAAGATTTTTGATGCTCCCCTCGGCGTGCTCACCAACGCTCCAACTTACGACTGGCACGAGACCAATCTGAGAAATTACATCAATCTTTCGCCCGTAGCCTTGCCCGGAAAGAAGATCGGCGAGCTCGACTTCAAACCTCTCGGTGGTGGCAGCGGGATGATCGGTCTGCCTGGCGACAATACTCCGCCGTCGCGCTTCATTCGTGCCGTTGCAGCCACCCAAACCGCGCGTGTCACGCCCACCGGCGGAGAAACGATCTACGAACTTTTTCGGATTCTCGACAATTTTAATCTGCCGCTCGGAGCCGCCGAAGGTTCCGGCGAAGAAAAGACCAAGGGAATGCGCAGTTCTACGATTTGGACGACCGCCTATGACACTAAAAACCGGGTGATGTATTACCACACTCAGAACAACCGCCGGGTACGGATGGTGGACCTCAAAAAGATCGATTTCACCAAGGCTGGTGAAATCGTGAAGCTCCCGCTCGACAAGCAAAAGGCACAGGACATCGAAGACATCACACCGGTAAAGTCATAATTTTGGTTAAAACAAGCATGGGTGAAAGCCATCTTTAAGCGACTTGGTTGGCGACTTGCACGCGCTCTTCCAACAATTGGATAAAATGTTTCACATGATGCGATGTGGAGTTGCGTTGCCAGACCGCCCACATGTGAAAATCCAGATTCGAGTTGTTCGAAACTAGCGGGATGATGATGACGTCCTGATTGGCGAGATCCAGCACT
>JAYWAR010000344.1:0-3955 GCA_043782285.1 Akkermansiaceae bacterium
GACCCTGCTGCTGGCCCCGGCGATGACTGCGCCGTCATTGCCCCCGAGCCGCAGTCTCCCACTCTGCTGCTGTTGAAAACCGATGCCCTCGTCGAGCACATCCATTTTTTACCCAGCGCACCAGCCCGTGCCGTGGGTTGGAAGGCCGCGGCCCGGGTGATTTCCGATTTCGCCGCCATGGGTGGAAACCCCGAGCATTTTTTAGTCACGCTCGCGCTGCCGCCCACAACCGCTGTCTCGTGGGTCGAGGACCTCTACCGCGGGATTGGCGACTGCCTCGGGAAATTCGGTGGGACTCTCGCTGGCGGCGAAACTTCCAGCGTCCCTGCAGGTTCAGCAGCAGTCATTGTAATTGCTGCCACGGGCAGTGTCCGCCGGCAACACTTGGTGCTACGCTCCACCGCGCAACCCGGTGAAGCAATCCTCGTTACCGGCTCTCTCGGCGGCTCCCGCAACGGCAAACACCTCAATTTCACCCCGCGCCTAAAAGAAGCTAGCTGGTTGGTTACCGAATTCAAACCCAGCGCAATGATGGATCTTTCCGACGGCCTTGCGATGGATCTTCCGCGCTTGGCCACCGCTTCCGGGTGTGGATTTTCCATCAATTCGATGGCCTTGCCACTTACCCCCGGCTGCACCCCTGCGCAAGCCCTTGGCGACGGTGAGGACTTCGAAATTCTCTTCACCTTTGAAGCTGCAAGAGTCCCGCAACTACTCGCTGCCTGGCAGCTCACTTTTCCCGATCTCCCGTTAACCCGCATCGGTACGCTGGTAGAACGCTCTACTGCCCAATCCTTGACCGGTGGCTGGGACCACTTTCGCAAAGATTAGATCAATTTTCACGCGTCTGGCGAATCCTCGTAAAGCGTCAAAGAATTTTCAATTGCCTTCATTTTCTTCCAACAAGCGTTTCAGTCGGTTTTTCATCGAAACCTTAGCCACTGCCGGCAGCCGATCCACGAACAACACCCCGTTGAGGTGGTCTATTTCATGTTGCAGCGCCCGTGCCAACAAACCGTCGGTTTCAATTACCCACACCGAGCCATCGAGTTGTGGCAGGGTTGCTTTCACCGCCTCTGGACGGCGGACCTCGGCACGGAGGCCGTGAATGCTCAAACAGCCCTCCATCCCAAATTCTTTAGCTTGGCCGAATGCCAGCTCAGGATTGATGAAAATTAAAGGCATGATCGAATCCAATTCCGCATCCACTCCGTTTACTTTGAGAAATGAAATACACTCAGGATCGTGAGAAACGTCAATCACCGCCAGCCGCAGATCCTCGCCTACCTGCGGGGCCGCTAAGCCCACACCATTCGCGGCAGCCATCGTATCTAGCATATCCGCAACCAACTGAATCAGACCCTCGTCCACCTCTGTGACGGGGCGGCAACGTTGACGAAGGACAGGGTGGCCGTATTGGACAATTTCACGAATCATGAGACCGTGGTCGTAGCACTCACGCCGCCAACCCCAAAGGGCAAACCTAAGAAATTTTGGCTGCGGCGAGATCCACAGGATTTCACCGCCCGCTCGCGCCACTCCATCACAAGCTCTCGCGAGTATGGCCTTCGAGTGAATTCCAATTCGAAAATTTGAAAATTGAGATCCAAGTATTGACACCCCACCTCATTCGCCGTAATCACTCCTCGCGTGCCATGCAAATGGCGGAGTAGCCAAGTGGTAAGGCAATGGTTTGCAAAACCGTCATTCGAGGGTTCGATTCCCTCCTCCGCCTCCAGTCTCAAGGCTCTAAAAAACAAGGGTTTAGGCAATCAAAGTTACCACGAACTCGGTGAACTCAATGTTGCCAACTTTGGCCAGAATTTGCCAATTTTACCAATAGGTTGCCAATAGTTCATTTTTGCCCTACGGGCCACATTCTGCATTGCGCCAAGTAGAATGACACCCGAAGAGGAATCAGCTTCAAGCCGTCGTCTCACCAGAAAGAATGACACCCAGATGAAAATACGATCTGGAGTCACGAGTCATACGAGCCAAGAAGATTATCTGGAGAAGGGCCCGGAACGTTATCCAAGCAGGAGCCGAGCAGGGAGAAGTGCGATGATCGACGAGGTCAGCAACACCCTGGGTTGGGATCGCAAACACACCCTCAAAGCCCTCAATCGGCAAGTCAGCCAAGTCAGCCAAGTCACACCACCCGCAGCGGCCTCGATCCAATGGAACTTGCCGCCGACATTGAAGCGCGACAGGGAAGGATCTTCACTCTCGTTGAGCGCAATGAAGAAGACCGTCAGGAAGAAATCGAACGAGCTGGCGAGTCCCACCTCCTGCGCAAAAGCTTGTCAAAACCAGCCCAAAAACCCAAAGTCAAGCCAAGCGCTGGGTGTCATGAATCCCAGCGCAACGACTCACCCCCTCCGGTTTCATTTATCATTGGCACAATACGGGTTGCTCTAGCCGGACGGCGGTAGCGGTGCTAATGATTTAAAAAATGAGTTCCACTTCTCACTCTTGGCATGCCTCTCTTGTTTCCATCCTCGGGGCGGAAAAAGTCACCACGACGGCGGAAATCCTCGCCACCCACGCCAGTGACAAATGGTCGGCCAGCCACTCACCGGAGGTCGTCGTTTTCGCGGAATCCACGGCCGACGTTTCCGCAGTCCTGAAGTTCGCGAACCTCCACAAAATTCCAGTCACCCCACGTGGCGCGGGTTATGGCTATGTCGGCGGCGCAGTCCCAATTCACGGTGGAATCGTCTTATCCACCGCAAGAATGAACAAAATCCTCGGCATTTATCCGCAAGACGGAGTTGCCATCGTCCAACCCGGAGTCATTACCGCAGACTTACAAGCCGCCGCCCACGCCGTCGCTTGGGAATACCCGCCAGACCCGGCCTCGCTCAAGGACTGCTCGATCGGCGGAAACATCGCCACTAACGCCGGCGGGCCGCGCTGTTTGAAATACGGTGTCACTCGTAGCTATGTTCTCGGCCTCGAAGTCGTTCTCGCAAATGGCGAAATCCTCCGCAGCGGCGGCCGCCTTCATAAAAATAAAACCGGCTTCGACCTCATCGGCATTTTCACTGGCTCGGAAGGCATGTTAGGCATCGTCACCGAAGCCACCCTGCGCCTGATTCCCAAGCCTGCCAGCCGCGCGATGCTTGCCGCGATTTTCCCCGAGTTCGAGATGGCTGCTGCCGCCGTCCAAGCAATCCTGAATGCGGGGCACCTTCCCTCAGCCTTGGAAATCACCGATCGCTTCACCCTCGCTGCTGCCAGAAAAAAACTTGGTGCCGAAACCTTCCCGCCCGGCGACGCCCATCTGATCGTTGAGATCGACGGTCGTCCCGCCGCCACCCTTTCGGAAATTGAGGAACTCTATCAACTCCTCACCCATCTCGGAGCGACCTTTATCGAACGTGCACCGGACGAAGCATCTTGCGAGCGCATCTGGAAACTCCGTCGCGAGTTTTCATTTTCCCTTCGCGACACTGGCCTGACCAAGCTCAATGAAGACATCGTCGTACCCCGCTCCAAGCTGGTTGAGCTCGTCAGCTTCGCCCGCAAGTTAGAGCAAGACACCGGCATCCCCATCGCCTGCTTCGGCCACGCCGGCGACGGTAACATCCACACCAATCTCATGGTCCGCGACTATCAAAACTCACAAATCCGCGCCCACGCCGATGCCGCTCTGAATCTGTTATTCACTTGGGTCCTTGAAAATAACGGAGCCATCACCGGCGAGCACGGCGTCGGCCTCGCCAAAAAACCTTGGATCCGCCAAGCCCTCGGCGAGGTCTCGTTCGCCACCCACCGTACCCTCAAACACGCCCTTGATCCCAACGGTATCCTCAATCCCGGAAAGTTCTTGGATTAAGCGATACACACTTCTTGGAATGATCCACCCTCGCGGCGGCGATCCAATCGGTGAAAGATCACTCCAGGACGACAATGCCAATTTCTCTGTCTAAAAAATTTCATGATGTGCCTGTTG
>JAYWAR010000345.1:0-10901 GCA_043782285.1 Akkermansiaceae bacterium
TACCATGTTTGGTAACTTCAAATCTCCGCCGAAGCAGTCAGGCGAGCTTAAGCCCTAACGGGCTCGCCTGCCTGCTTCGGACGGCGTGGAAATGGTACCGGTCCCAAATAACAGACATTCGGTGATTGATCCCGCTTCAGATCCGGAGCGGATTGGAAATCGAGATGGAGTTTGGATGCTGGATTCATTCCGGCTGTTTCGTCAAATCCTTGAGAATCTTCTTGGCGAGGATCGCGTTGATTTTCCGGTGGCGGGGGACAGGTTGAGATTTGACTGTTTCCGGGTTGTGGTAGATGTCGTGGCAGGAACCCTGCCGCAACAATTGGCAACCCGTTTTTTCCAACACTGTCACGAGGTCGCGCCTTTTCACGCGATTTCGAGTTTTTCCTGTTTGCGAATTCCCGGGATGTTCTCATCACCGAAGAGTTCGAAGAGATCGCGGAGGTGTTTTTTGAGGTCGTCCAAATCCTCACCTTGGGTTCAGTGATCCGGGCAGTCGTTCAAATAACCGAGATATTTGCCATCGGACTTGCGCCAGTAGGTGATTTTCACTTTCACAAGTAATTGATAAAGTGGAGTGCAGGAGGAACAAAGTCAGAATTTTCCTTGAGGGGCAGTCTCTACTTTTCGTTGCCCGAAACTGGCGGAACATCCGAAATAGTGGCGAGGATGGCCCCAAGGTCGGAAGACGCGCGCCGCTTCGCACGCTGTTCGAAGGCATCGCGCACTTGCCACGCCGTTACTTGGGAGGAAAGGGCGATGATGGAATCCACGGTGGCATTCTCGCGTTCGGCCACTTCGGTGATTTGACGCATGTTTTTAGGGTCAGGTGACGCATTTCAACATGCCAGAAGGACTGTCCATCCGTCATGACTTCCCTGAATTCCAACGGGATTTCGTCCCAAAGCCTAGGGTTGCGAGGCACGAGCTACCCTGGGCTAAATGCCGTGGCCCCGGCGGGGCAAAGATCCCTGACTTCCTCACCCACCTTCACCAGACGCTCCACGCCCCCAGCCAAGACTTCCTCGCCATCATCAAATAAGAAGGTAAAATATGAAACACCGCACCGCCGACACGAGCGCCTTGGAGCATCAGATCGACCCACAGGTTTAGACCCTCTACGGCCTAACGCCGGAGGAAATCGCCAGCGTGGAGGGCCGCGCTAAATGCATGACAAAGGAACAGTCCTGAATGGCACTGATGTGTCGTGCGGGAGGTGTGGCATATACGCGGGAAGCATTTACACAAAAAATTTCACACCCTCAAGGAGTTCGCGTTCTGCGAGCTTCTGGCTGATGTGCTGGATGCCAAAGCTTATTTTGCCCATTCCTACGACTCATGCGAAAGAAATCTCAATGAAAACACCAACGACCTCATCCGACAATACTTCCCGAAAGAACGCACCTTCGATCACCTGACGATGAAAGGTGTGAGGCGCGTTGAAAACCTACTGAGCACACGCCCGCGAAAACAGCTCGTCTCGCAAATGCTAGGTGATATTTATAACTCAAATTCACCGATTGTGCTAGGCGCTTAAATTCGAGGGATAAATGGGATGAGGTCAACAAACTCTAAAACGTTGCGGCAATGGCAAGCATTCGTTTGAATCGGTTTAAGCCTGTCGTTTGTTAGAGCTGTTGGGGGGACTGGACTATCGCCAGAGTGAGGTGGCAGTGCTCCGTTCGGGGGTATTTTTAGAAAGGATTAACTAATTTGTTGCATATTTTGGATCAAGTCAGTTGCTTGATGACAAGCAGAAATGGAAAAGTATTTTGGGCAGCATATTTTATCGCTTGAGAGGGCAAATGAGTTTGCCGATTCAAGCCAACGGATTCGTTCTGGAATCACGAATGCGTTGGTGATTCAGTGAGGATTCACTTATCAAGGGCGACAAAATCGTTCAAGGACTTGGGGACAAGTACCTTGCCGATGCTATGTATGATGCCGTTGTTGGCACTGAGATTGGCATTGAAAACCTTGGCGTCGCCGATTTCGACTTTGTCGGAATCGATTTTGAGGAGTACTCTTTCGCCATTCATGGTTTTTAGATCACCGTTTTTAAGCTCGGAGGTGAGTACTTTGTCGGCGATCACATGATAGAGGAGCAACGAGCGTAGTTTTCCCTTGTTTTCGGGGAGCATCAGTTTGGTAAGTAAGGCTGTAGGTAGTTTGGCGAACGCTTCATCGGAGGGGGCGAAAATGGTGAACTCGCCTTGGGAGCCGAGAGTTAAATCCAACTCTGCGGCCTTGAGAGCTTTGGTCAGAGTCGTGAAGGTGGCGCTGTTGCTGAGTATCGCGGTGAGTGAGCCAGGCAGCACGGTTTCTTTGGTTTCAGTTATTTTGGGTTGTTCCAAGGGCGTATTTTGAGACCAGGCCAAGGAGGATAAGACGCTTAGGGTGAACAAGAATATCGCGGGGGACCGATAGGTTGCTTTCATGGGATTGATTGGGGGATAATTGGCTTAATTGCCTATTATTAATTCTGCATAATAGCCCTGTTGAATGAGTTAGCCAATTCAATAATTTGAATCCTGCATGATCCGGTCATCCAAGTGGCAGCTCGTTGAGACGGGCAGGTTATGGCGGTGGGCCATTGATCCCGCGTTTAGAGTTCCTGCTCAATGGCTTTGAGCGTCAAAAAAAGTGCCTGCCAACGCTTAAGGTGGGGTTCGATGGCTTGCTTCTCGCGAGCGAGGTGGGTTCTAACCGCGGTGAGCGAGGTGGCATAATCTTGGAAGACGATGCGAAGGGCTTCTTCGTAGTCTGCGCGTAAGGTGTTGGCAAAGCCGCCACAGGTGTCGAGCAGACGGCGTTGGAATTCCGCCGCGATCGCCTTGCGGGTTCCCCAAGCGACGAGAATTCCGCTGATAAGAAACAAGACGGCGAGACTGCAAAGGGTGGCGGCAAACCATGGCATGGCAAGAGCGCCGCAAGTGGCACCGCAGGTGGTGAGAATGAGAGTGGTGAAGATGAACGATTTGAGTGCCAAGTTACGGTGGCGTAGCTCTTTGTCGAGTTGGTTGCGGACTTTGAGATTTCCAATGCCTTGGCGTGCGGCGCGGCCGAGCCGTTGAACAAAGCTTTTTTTGGCGGTGCTGAGGGTGGCATCTAGGGGTTCGGAGCTACCAAGGTCGATTGCCATCGCGTCTTTAACTCGTTCGCCCAACGCGCTCCAGTGGTTGTAGCAGAACTCGACGACTTGGTCACCGTCTTTTCCGGCGACAGCTTCGACCGCGGCTTGCAGGCGCTCGACGAACAACGCTTCGACGGCTGGTCCGGTGCGATCACCGACCAGCAGGCGAAAAAAGGATGGGATCACGCTGAGCCGTCGCCGCAGGCGTTTGGAAACCCAGACGGCCTCAGTTTGGAAAACTTCAGCGACGCCTTCAAGATGACGAGGCAGTTGCAGTACGAAACGCTCGCGAATTTCGTCGATTTCGCGCTCAATGGTGTCGAGGAAGCGACCTTGATGATTGAGAGTGAGACTTTGGTCTTCGATGTGATCCTCAATTTGACGGAGAGCTGTGGCGGCTTGACCGCGCCAGCGGTTGAGAGTGGCAATTCGTTCGGGGGATTCGCAGATATGTTTGGCGATGAAGTTTTCGAGTTCGGGGTAGCCGCTGGCTTTCAGGGAGTCGTGGGCGATTGGTTGGCGACGCTTGGCTTCTAGGGCCATTTTTCCGGAGACGGCGAAAAGCGGTGGGACGTGACCGAGGCGTTTTAACGCGAGACTGGCCATGTGACCGAGAATGACGCGGATGTCGACGGAGTCACGCTGATCGGCTTGTTGGATGATCAAGACTGCTCGACTGAGCATTTGTGGGGACAGCTCGGAGAGGCAATTCCAAGTGGTGGCTGCCCAGGGGTTGTTTACGGCGAAGACGAAAAGGATCAGGTCAGCAGATGGGAAAAAGTGGGTGGTGATTTCAGAAGACTCGTGGTCGGTGGGGTGGGTGCCGGGCGTGTCGACGAGGTTAAAACCGAGGAGAAAATCACTTGGGCGATAGCGTTTTTCGAGTTGGGCGGAGATCTCGACATCACGTGCCGGGGTCCCATATTGATACCAATGAATGTGCGGTGATTTTGGCAGGAGATGGATCGGGCAAAGGTCGCGACCGAAGAGTCCATTGAGGAGGCTGGACTTACCGGCGTTGACTTCGCCGGAAACGACAAAAAGAAAGGGCGTGCCTAAACTACCCTCGATTCCAGTCAATGGCAGACTGTCACCCAGATCGGTCGCGGTTTCGGTAGCAAGCTGGGCAATCGCCCGAATGAGGTCTGTTAGCCGTTGACGCGTGGCGAAATAGGGCTCGCCGAACATAGAATGGCTCACGAGAGGGAGAGATAATGCGGCTCAGTAGGTGGCAGGAGTCACCGCCGTTGGGGAGGGGGGGACTTCGGTTTTCATCGCCAACAGTTGTGAAACGGTGACGAATTTGAAACCGCGATGCAATAAAGCGTCGAGAGTTGCGGGCATGGCATCGACGGTTTGACTATGTAGATCGTGAGCGAGGACGATACCGCCAGCGGAGGCGGCGGTAAGAATTCTGGATGAAATCACTTGGGCACCGGGTCGTTTCCAGTCGAGAGGATCGGCGGACCAAAGGATGATAGGATAGCCGAATTCAGCATACACCATTTCGCGTTGGCGCTGGAGCAGTCCACCGTAAGGAGGGCGCATGGTGCGCGGTTGGACTCCAGCGGCACGGCCCACGGCATCTCGGCAATGGCTGAGCTCGGAACGGATTTCGTCGTCACTGAGTTTGCTCAGTAGGCGGTGGGTGTTGGAGTGATTGCCGATTTCATGCCCTTCAGCGACGGTGCGGCGGACGACTTGTGGGTAGAGATCGACGCTGCGGCCGATGACGTAGAAGGTTGCTTTGATATTGCGGGCACGGAGCATATCGAGCAGCCGCGGAGTGTTTTGGGGATGCGGGCCATCGTCGAAGGTCATGGCGATGTAATTGCCGGAAACCAAGACTTGGGAGAACGAAATCCCGGATTTTTTGGAAAAATCGTTGCCCAACGAGAGATCGGGGTTGCGCGGAATGGGACCTCGAATCGATGGGGTGCGGTAGCCGGTATTCGCCGGAGTTTTGACTGCTGCGGGTTGTGGTTTCAATGGCTCGGCCACGGCACAGCTCGAGAGCGAGGCGGCGAGAAGCATGAAGCCGCGACGCGAGAGTGTGATTGGATTTGTCAGTTGTGGTGAGTCCGCTTGCAAAGAAGCGCTAAGGGCCTTGTAGCCAAGAGAGTGGAGAGGATTTTCCATAGGTCGCGCAAAGGCAGGGAGAAGTTTTAGGCAAACTACGGATTTCGAGTTTTATGTCACGCCTCGTTTTGCACCAAGCTTGAAGTGAGCCTCGATTTATGATAATGCCGATGTTTGTGAAAAGGTGGTGGCTTGGTTGAGTGCGCAAATATTGGTACCGCCAGAGGTTTGGAATTCGAGCGAGCAGCTTAAAGTTTCGCTGAGGTAGTTTTTGGCGATCGCCACTGAGCGGGGAAGGGACGCGCCCAGGGCAAGTGCCGCGACAATTGCTGCAGAGAGCGTGCAGCCGGTCCCATGTGATCCGGAAATGGCGATCCGAGGAGCGGTGAAATGATGTGCTTGATTTTGATCGACCAGCAGATCTATGCAATTCGGGCCATCGAGATGACCACCTTTGAGCAAGATTGCGGTGCCAAATTGTTCGGAGAGTCGGTGGGCGGCAGATTCGAAAGCGGGGGCGTCAAGGATGCGTTCTCCGAGCAAGGTTTCGGCTTCCGGGAGATTGGGGGTAATCAGGTGCGCCAGCGGCAGGAGCAATTCGCGGTAGGCGTCAATTGCTTCGGTTTCGAGCAGTGGCGAGCCGCTGGAGGCAATCATCACGGGATCGACGACCTTCGGAATCTGTGGATAAGCCCGAAGGATTTCCGCGACCGCGCAGACGTGAGCTGCTGAATGAAGCATGCCAGTTTTAATCGCGACTACCGGAAATGACTCCAACAGCAGTGAAATTTGGTCACGTAAGATCGCCACCGGCACAGGATGCACTGCGCGCACTAGATTGGCAGTTTCCGAGACAACACAGGTGATCGCGGTTAGGCCATAAACTCGGAAGTATTGAAAAGTTTTTAAATCTGCTTGGATCCCGGCACCTGCCGAACAATCCGAGCCGGCGATACTTAGAGTCACAGGAATTGCGTTGGTCATGCTGGGTGGTAGCGAGTCGAAATTCTCATCGCAATCCTCTTTCACCGCGCCAGTCTCGATTTGCGTGAATTGATTTGCCGGGGAGTGGTTTGCCGGGGAGTGGTTTTAGGGAGCTTGGTTGGGGGGAGGAAATCATCATCAAAGATTATTTTTAAAATAGACTTTACCTGTGAATGTTTACAGGTTTTTTAAGTTGATTTGAATACTAAATCTTCAAATAAGCTATATGAAATTAAAAATCCTCCTTACGGTTCTTTTTCCGATTGTCGCCAGCGCGGCAGCTGATTTGCCTCAAACTCCCCAACGTTTTGCGGTCACTTCCGGAAAACTCTTGGCAGAAGGCGAAAAACCGCCAGGCGAAGCGGTGATAACGGTTTATCACCCGGCGCAAGGCAACGGCGCGGCGGCACTCATTTACCCGGGGGGAGCCTATTGCTGTCTCGTGGTGGATGCGGAAGGTAAGAGGATTGCGAAATGGTTTAGTGAGCACGGGGTTACGGGAGTGGTCGTGGAATATCGTTTGCCGGGTGGCAACTCCTCCATCCCGCTTGCCGATGCTCAACGCGCCACTCGGATGGTTAGGGCTCACGCGCTTGAGTGGCATCTCGATCCGAAACGGATCGGCAATATCGGTTTTTCTGCGGGGGGACATCTTGCTTCAACTGCGGCGACTCATTTTGACCTAGGTAACCCGAATGACAAAGACCCGATTGAGCGACAAAGTTGCCGTCCTGACTTTTCGATTTTGGTCTATCCTGTGATCACGATGGGGGAGAAAACCCATGGTGGTTCAAGGTCGATGCTTCTCGGCAATTCACCGGATGCGAAAGCGCTTGATTTATTTTCCAACGAAAAACAAGTGAGCAGTCACACTCCACCCACCTTTCTTGTTCATGCCCAAGACGATACCCTTGTTTCACCGGTGAACAGTGAAATGTATTATGCCGCGCTTCAAAAAAATAAAGTTCCTTCGGAGTATCTTCGGCTACCGTCGGGCGGACACGGGCTCAACGGCAATCAGGGGCCAGTGTGGGAAGTATGGAAAACGGCATGTTTGAAATGGTTGGCTGACCAAAAATTGATTCGCCCAAGCGACGCCAGTTGATTCTTGAAATGAAAAAAGCCCAGCAAAAATCGGATGCTGATTTGCGCTGGGTTTACCTTGAGCTGATAATTTTAAGGGCTGTGTCTTAAATACGTATTGACTTGAAAATCGAACTATTCTAGTTTTATTCATGTATCAATATCTCCCCCCCGTACAAATTTTGGTTTATTAAGATGTGAAATGGTAATTACCATTGTTTCAATTGGTCCAAAAAATGGAATCTGTAATTAAGATTTATAACATGGTTTCCCGTGATTCGTCAGGGGCAGTGTTTTTTGGCCTTGATAGTAATACTCAGCAAACCGTTGCTTTACGGAAAATGTTTCCTTACGGGCCTAAAGGAGCAGGGCTTAACCAACAAGATGAAGCGGTTTATGATGCTGCGATTGGTCGGCTCTCCAATGTGGAGCACGCGGCATTGCGTCCGATAAGATCTGCGGGGTGTGATCCGGTGAATAATATGCCTTACCTTGCTTCCGATTGGATCGAAGGCATTAGCTTGCACGAACTTACAGCATCAATTCCTCTCAGCACCTCTGAGGTTATTTACATCATTCATCAAGCATTGGATGTATGTAAGTTTGTTTCTAAAATTTTGGGTAAAGAGACGATCTGGGTTGAAACTGACATTCAGACTATATTTCGGGTAGTTCGTGGCGATGAATATGGAGTGGTTTTTTGGTTAGATCCTTTAAAATGTCTGGATTTGAAGGGATCTCAGTCAGGGTCACAAATTCTCGCAAATTTTACAGAAAAATTGATAAGTTGTAGCGAAAAAAATAGCTTAGATCATGACAGCCAAGGTCTTATAGAATGGTTAGAAGTAGTCCGTAGTTCAGTTAAGTTTTTAGAACTCGTTGAGTTAGAGGCCATGCTTATTGCGCTCACATCTCCACCACAAGTGTTGAGTCCATTCCGGCATCATCCTCCCGAATTGAGTGAATATATTCCTCAAATAAGGCGGCCGATGAGACGAAGTCTTGCGATGATGCCACATCGACCTTTGCGTAATCCGCCTAAACATCAACATGCTTCAATCGTGATCAGTCTCCCTCATCGAAGTAATGACCGGACATTTTTTTCGATTGCGGTATTGGTTTTAATTATTGTTTTTTCAGTTTGCTGGAATTTAGCTCAATGGAACAGTTCTCACTTACCTTTACCTGCTGTGACTCAAGAAAAAGAAACATTGGTTTTACCAGTACCCAAGGTTCCGGAGCAGAGAACAAAAATTTCAGAATAGAATCACAGGAGCCGATCGTTTTCGGGAGGGGGTATTAGTGCGGTGGTGTAGGCTCGGTGGTAGTTGCTGGCAGCGAATTCACGGCTATTTTTGTTTTGATCGCATTGATCAGTGAAGCTCCAGTTTCTTTTTGATAACGAATCGCCATTCCTGCGAAAAAGGTCACGGCGGCTAGGATCAAGAACATCAATGTTGCCATGAAACTATTGCCGCTGTGATTTTCATTGGGCTCGGAAAAAGAATAGGATGGTTGTTCGGGGGTACGTTTAATTGGGGCGGGCTCAAATGGTTTTTCACGAGGAAGTACCTGTTGGCTGACGGATGCTTTGTCGCGGGCCAAAATTTTGATTTCCTCATCTGTGAGTAGGAAATCAAAAGCAACATCGCCGACCTTGACCGTTGCGCCGTTGCTAAGCGGGATAATTTCATAGCGAGTCTCATCCAGCTTGATGCCGTTGGTCGAGCCGATGTCGTGCAGTTCATAATTGCCGTTGATTTGCCGCATTTCTGCGTGATAGACTGAAACTGAACCTGATTCGATTGGAATATCATTATCACCACCGCGCCCGATCGTGACTATCTGCCTGTCCAGTTCAAAACGGTAGGGTTGAGCATTTTTTTCAGGAACAGTGATCGTGATGCGTGGCATGATTGTAAAACGTTTGAGTTCGACTGTTTCTAGCGTGAAATTTGTTAAATTTACACGAATTTTTCTTAGATAGGGATATTTCGAAGGTGCAGTTTAGAAATATTGACGGATTGGTGGTTTTTTTCGGCCATCGGCTGGCGAAATTTTCGTTTGAAGTGGGCCAAGAAAAACGATCCGTGCAGCTCAGGCTTGCGCGGATGCTTCCGGTTTATTAACCCTTTGCGGACATGACTCACGATCCGGACCAACATGCCTCGCTGGGAGCGATGTATTCCGACTATTTTCTCGACTACGCCAGTTATGTGATTCTGGAGCGTGCGGTGCCACATTTGTATGATGGTCTGAAGCCGGTGCAGCGGCGGATCCTTCATGCGATGGACGAGTTGGATGACGGACGTTATAATAAAGTTGCGGGAATTGTCGGGAATACGATGAATTATCACCCACATGGTGATCAGTCGATCGGTGCCGCAATTGTTGGGCTCGGGCAAAAAGATTTGCTGATCGATACTCAAGGAAACTGGGGTAACACCCTCACGGGGGATGGGGCAGCAGCCCCACGATATATTGAGGCCAGACTGACAAAATTTGCGAATGAAGTGGTCTTCAACCCGAAGACCACGAATTGGTTGGCGAGTTATGACGGTCGGAGGAAAGAGCCAGACACGCTCCCGGTGAAATTCCCCTTGTTGCTTGCTCAAGGTGTGGAAGGGATTGCGGTGGGTTTGGCGTGCAAGATTTTACCGCACAATTTCCATGAGTTGATTGAGGCGGCGATTGCGGTTTTACGTGACCAGCCCTTCACTTTGATTCCGGATTTTCCGACGGCAGGGATCATGGATGCGGCCGAATATCGCGATGGTTTGCGCGGTGGCAAAGTCCGGGTTCGCGCCCGGATCGCAACCGATAAAAAAGGGATTCTTCGGATCACCGAAATCCCCTTCGGAACCACCACCGGTGGTTTGATGGAGTCGGTGGTGGCGGCTGCCGACAAAGGGAAAATCAAGATCGCAAAAATCGAAGATAACACGGCGGCGCAAGCTGATATTCTAGTCTATTTGCCTGCCGGAGCGGATGCCGAGCAGACTCGTGATGCGCTCTACGCTTTTACCGACTGTGAATTGACGATTTCACCCAACGCCTGCGTGATTGTGGATGGTAAGCCGGTATTCATGGGGGTCTCCGAAATTCTTCGTCGCACCACCTTTCATACCCGCGAGCTCCTCGAAATGGAGTTGCAAATCAAACTCGCTGAACTTGCTGAAAAATGGCATTTCAGTTCACTGGAGAAAATTTTCATCGAGAAGCGGATTTACCGCGATATCGAAGAATGTGAAACTTGGGAGGCTGTGCTTCAAGCGATCGACGACGGTCTCAAGCCTTTCAAACGATTGCTGAAACGTGAGGTAACTTCAGAGGATCTCGCTCGGCTTACGGAAATCAAAATCAAGCGCATTTCTAAGTTTGACGCTTTTAAAGCGGATGAGGAAATTCGAGGGCTCGAAAAGTCGATCGAAGAAACCGACAAGCACCTGCGGAATTTGACTCGTTATACGATTCGCTGGTACGAAGAGCTCGGGAAAAAATACGGGAAAGATCGCGAACGGCGGACGGAAATCGCTTCGTTTGAGCGAGTTGACCGGATGCAAGTGGTTGCTGCCAATGAGACCCTGTATCTCGATTCGAAGAATGGTTTTGCTGGCTATGG
>JAYWAR010000346.1:0-3943 GCA_043782285.1 Akkermansiaceae bacterium
TAGCGACCTATTCTGACACCAGCACAGGCAGCGCGGTAGATGTCCCCGGATGGGTCCAGTCTTCGGGTGTGGGTTCGGTATCAAAGCAAGCCTCAACGACGCCATATGGGAGCTATTTCTTCATGGCCAACGGCATGGGTTGGGGGGATGCCAATGCTGGAAGCATCAAATCTGCTGCTGTTTTGGCAACGGTAGCGAGTGGTGAATCCTATACGCTTTCGGTGTTTGGCTATACTGGCTATGATGGCGCTACCCCTCTTCTCCCTTTAAACCCTGTAGTCCTCGAATTGTTGGCCTGGGACGGGACAACGGAATCAGTAATTGCCTCTGCTTCCGCTGCATTTCCAAGTTTTGTGCAGGGTACGTGGCAATCTTACTCGAAGACATATGACGAAGCCTCCCTTGCCGCTTACGTTGGTCAAGGTCTGAAGATTCGCGTGGGCTGGGCACCGGGATCTCCCGGTGAGCAGTCCCAGTTGGACAACGTCACGCTTAGCTCCGTTCCTGAACCCACTTCGTTAAGCCTGCTGGCTCTCGGAGCTTTGGGGCTGGTTCGTCGCAAAAGACGCTGAGTCTAAAGGATGTTGGGTGAAGCACTCACCATAGATATAATTCCCCCGTGAATGGTCGCTGTTGAGGTGGCCATCCACGGGGTTAAATATCTGTTGAGTCGGTGAAATCATCAGTTGCTGTTTTCATTTGATTCTACTGAACCCCAACCCAATCGAGACTCTCTGAGAACTGGGGCGAAATACCACTCAGTTTTCAACAAATTTGAAATTGCAGCAGCGGTCACCCCACTCGTTGTATTACCCTAGAACCTTGGCGGCAGAGTATCATCCATTCTTCAGCCGCCCTTATTGCAATTTATTTATATCACTCCACTTGAGACACCCCAGATCAATCATTCACAAAACCTCCAATATGAAACCTATAACCCAAAGGATGGAATCACCATCCACCATCAACTCCCCAGCGCTTCGTCCATTGCGGGCGCTTGGCGCGGCGGCTTTACTCGGCACGCTTTTTGGCGCGTCATCCCTTCATGCCGCCGATGCTTTGATCGGTCGCTGGATCTCCGGCTCCGCCAACCTGACAGACTCCTCCGGCTTCACGGCCCCCGGTACGCACAACGGCGTGGCGGTGGGTGCCAGTGCCGGTTCGCTGGCATGGAGTGTGGACGTGCCCACCGGCTTTCCTCCTGGAAACTCCTTGGATTTGTCTGCCAATAACGTCGCGGTGCAAATCGATAACACCGCCACCACCGATGCGGCTTATCAGACGACTTTCGACAACGGCATCTCGACCAAATTCACCGGCACCTTCTGGTTTAAGGGAGCTGCGCCGGGCAACTTAGGAGGCACTTGGTTCAGCAAGAGCGGTCTTACCCCGTATGGCTGGCAATCTCGTGCGCTCAATAATCCAACGAACGTGGATTTCACCATGCGAAGCAACGCAGGGGAATCCTTTGCGTCCAGCCAGACTTCCATTCCGACCGCTTACACAGACGGAGCGTGGCATCATGTGGCTCTTGTCTTCGATGGCACAGCCTCGTTTCGTAAGCTTTACGTGGATGGTGTGGAGAAAAAAGCCGTCACCGGCACTCCTTACTCTGTGAATTTCGCCCCACTAAGCCATTTGCTGATCGGTGGCAACCAAGCCAATAGCGTTGGTTCCGCGATCGGCAACTTCTTCCCCGGAAAAATGTATGACGTGCGGATGTATAACTACGCACTATCCGCTAGCCAAGTGACTGATGTGTTCAATCCGCCCGCCTTGCCCTCGAGTAAGGAAATCACATTGTTCACCTTCCCAGGAATCGGTAATGCAACGATCCTTGGAACTAACATTTCCATGACGGTGCCATTCAGCACCAATGTGGCGGCCCTCGCTCCTACCTTCGTGCATACCGGCGCGTCCAGCGCACCGGTCTCTGGCAGCACTCAAAACTTCACCACACCTCAGACCTATACCATCACGGCTGGGAATGCGACGACCGCTAACTACACGGTGACGGTGACCAAAGCGCCGATCAGCACGGCCAGTGATATATTGAGTGTCACTTTGGGAGCTTATAGTTCCTCGATTGTTGGCACACAAGTCACGGTGTATGTGCCGCAGGGCACGCCGGTGACGGCACTTAGTCCGACCTTCACGCTTTCTCCCTTCGCCACCATTTCCCCGGCTTCGGGAAGCACGCATGACTTCACCAGTCCGGTGAACTACACCATCACCGCCGAGAATGGCGTCGCGACCAAGACTTATTCCGTGACGGTGGCCCAGACGAATTTCTGGATCAGTAACATCACGGATGAAACATGGGCAACCGCCGCCGATTGGGATCCCGCCGTGTTGCCGACTTCCGCAGGCACGACCGTCCTTGGTTTCAATACGGCCGGCACTTACACCAGCTCCCATAACTTGGGCGATGATTTCCAAGTGAACCAGCTCGTCTTCAGCGCGCCGGTCCTCAAGCTCGATGGCAACAGCCTGCTCTTCGCGGGCACGGCTCCAGCAATCGTCCAAAATGGCAGCGCGGCAGTGCTCATTACCAACGCTCTTGATCTCGGCACCGGCACGAGCGTCGGCGGCTCAGGCTCCGGCGCAGTCACCCTCAGTGGTGTGATCGCTAACGGCTCACTAACCAAACTGAGTTCCGGCAACCTGACGCTCAGTGGAGCAAACAGCTACACCGGCGGCACCACCATCAGCAATGGTATGCTCACGGTGGCTGCCCAGACAGCATTGGGCAGCGGTCCGGTGACTCTCGCTGGCGGCACCTTCATCCAGCAAGTGAACTTCGAAGGCTTCGGCGTAGGCGGAATCCTGGCCAATAACTTCACCCTCAGCGGTGGACTGGTGAATTTGGCTTTCAGCTTCAGTGGTACCAAAGATATGACATGGGGCGGCGTCGTTTCCGGTGCTGGTGGCCTCCACCTCTCCGGTACTCAACGGGGCCTAGCCTTGGCGGGCGACAATACGTTCAGTGGCGGTATCATCGTGGACGCTGCTACGTTTGGCCTCGGGATTGCGGTGAGTCATGTGAATGCTCTTGGTACCGGTCCACTGAGCCTCGGCGCGGGCGCACTCGCCACGTTGAATTACGTCGGCGATCACAACCTGCCATCATTGACCCTCAATGGAGTGGTGCAACCCAACGGCACTTACGGCTCCACCGCATCCGGTGCCAGCACGATTGATAATGCCCATTTCACTGGCAACGGCACGGTGACCGTCGGCCTGCACCAACAGGCGAAAATTCTGACTTTCGTCTTCTCGGGCTTGCCCGCGACCACGATTGACCCGCTCAACCACACCGTCAGCGTGACCGTCCCAAGCGGCACGGATGTGACGAGCCTCGCTCCGACCTTCACGGTGACTTCTGGAGCCACCAGCACCCCTGCATCCGGTGTCGCCCGTGACTTCAGCACGCCCAAGACCTACTCCGTCACCTCCGAGGATTTGGCTACCACCCAAGTCTATACCGTGACAGTCATCATCACTGCGGCGGGTCCGGTGGCGACCATCACGGGCATCACGGGTCCAGTTGCCGGTCCGGGCGTCGGGGAGTTCACCGTCACCATCACCGGTAGCACGGTGGCGGCGGGTAACCTCGGTGTGGAGAAGTCAACGGACCTCATCACTTGGGGGCCAGTCCAGACCAGCGCGGTCCCCGGCGGGGTCTTCAGTATCGCCGTCACCACCGTGGGAGCGGAGCCTAAAGCCTTCTTCCGCCTGATCGGCCAATAGTCCTCTATCTAGCAATTAGGCAATCCATTCATCAGGCCAAGGGAGTGCTCATCAAGCACCCTCTTGGCCTGAGTCTTCTTGTAGCTGGAGCGAGACGCCAGTTGTGTTCGGCATCGCATCTGCTTCATTTTCGAAACGCTTTGTGACAAAAACGTCACTTGTACTTTTCGGTCTGTAGCGGCACAACTTCCCC
>JAYWAR010000347.1:0-3921 GCA_043782285.1 Akkermansiaceae bacterium
CACTTACCAAACTTCCACCACTTCGATATCCCGCTGGGTTTCCATCGATAGAATCCGTTCGGCAGCATTTCGCAACTTCCCTTCCACGGCATCCACCGATGCATTGCCGCAGCGCAGCCACACAATTTTCGGCGGCGCTCCGAGGAACTTGTTCCAATCGGGATAGTCGGAATCCTGCGTCACAATCACGAAGCCGTGATCCTTGGCGTGATTCTAAATCGTCAAATCATCCGCTTCCGCGAACCCGATGACACGCACATGCTGGCAATCCGGAAACAAATCCTCCAGCGACTTGATGAGCCGATGGCTGAGGTTCTGGTCAAACAGCAGTTTCATGCCACGCCCACCACCAGGTGGTGATCGCGATCCGCAGCGAACGCCAGCGAAGCCTGGACATCCTGCTTCGTCAGCTCTGGATAATCCGCTAGGATTTCGTCTGTCGTCATCCCCGCTGCAAGCCAGCCGAGAATATCATACACCGTGATCCGCATGTGCCGGATGCACGGCTTGCCTCCGCGCTTTCCAGGTTCGAGGGTGATAATTTCGCGATAGTCTTGCATGGGAAATGGATAGCGGGTCCGGCAAAACTGGGCAAGGGGGAAGTCTCTACAGTGCCCGCTTGGACACAGACAAGAGCCAGCAACTCCCATTCGCTGGATTCGCCTAATTCGCGGTGCCTCAAGCTCTTGGTTTCAACTCAAATCCCATCGCCTGAACGAATCGAACTCGCAGGTTTTGTTCCAGCGGCAGGTGAGATGAGGTGCATGGATCTTCACGTATGCGTTGCGACGTCCCGGAACGGTTTGATGAAATCATCAGGATTCCATCGGCGACCCTTCGTTCCATGCACCGGAATGCCCGCATCCGCATCACGAGAATGCCGGTGACAGGCGGCCTGGATTGGGCGAGTGCTTTCTCATGCAGATCGAAATGGACTTTCCCGAATCCGCGTTCAGCGCGTTGCGCCTGAGTCCATCCCAGTTCGCACGGGAACTGCGGCTTGCGGCTGCCTTGAAGTGGTATGAGGCGGGCATGGTCTCGCAATCCAAGGCGGCGGATCTCGCCGGGGTCTCTCGGGAAGAATTCCTGCTCGGTGGCGGGCGCTTCCAAGTCTCGGCGGTCCAGGCCACTCCGGAAGATCTCGCGGAGGAACTTGCCCGTAACTGACCATTTTTGTGGCACTCGCCAAAAAGCGCGGGTTTGTGACTGCGTGCAGACCTGTGTTTGAAAAAATGCTGACCGCCGGTCTCTTTGTCTCGCAAGCGCTAGTCGATCAGGTTGCGCTTTCCGTCGGCGAGTGATCGGCAAATCTCCATTTCCTTGGATCCCCGCATCACCGGCCGGGCTTACGGCTCCCGCGTCAAAGGCACCGCCCGCCCGAATCCCGACATCAGATCGCCACCTTCGTCATTCCAACGAAGAGAGAGTAGTCGTTGATGATGTTAGTCGGGACCCCATCGACTGACCCCATCGATGTCGCAGGGTTCGACCGCGACGAATACTTTCAAACTGCCTGAGAAGCTCAACATGGTCTGGCAGGTTCGAGCTGGCGAATCAGCGCGACGGCAAGCGCGACATGGTTGGCGGAGGTGATAGAAAGCCTGGCTCCACCCGGGAGGAATATTTCCATGGCCTCGTCCGCGGTCGGATTCCCGCTTCGCTCAATGATGGCTGGAATCAGGGAAAAGAACCTGGAGGGTGAGGAATCCGAGGTTGTGGACGTGGACGATTGCTTGTCCTTCTTGATCCAGGAAACCAATGTCTGATAGTTTACGCCGTGATGCGCCGCGAAGCGCGGGGCGCTCAAACCGCTGGCCCGATAGGCATCAACCATGGTTTTCTTCTGTTCCGCAGTGTAGCGCAGGCGGCCGATCTGATCGGTCTTCAAAACGGATTCATTCATAGGTGTCATAGGTTGCCAAAATATGACGCCTATGAAATACGCCGGCCAGAATCTTCTGGCGGTGCTTGAGACCCCGCTTACCGAGAACATACACGCCCTGTGTATGCAACTTATGCCCCGGCAGCATAGAGGCCGGAGATAGACCGCTTACGTATGTATGCCCTGAATACGCGGATCCAGCTAGAGGCCGGGAATCGACCGCTTACGTTAGTCGGGACCCGGTCGACTGACCCGGTCGACTGACCCGGTCGACGCAGACAACAATAAACGGAGCGGGGCTACTGAGCTATCTTACCCAACATCGGGTAATGCTTGTGATATCTAGCATACTGCCCAATTGCTAACTCGTGCGTCTTCCCTGAGTTCTCGATCATATATCCTAGACGCTTGGCCAAGCGTGTAATTCGCGTAGGATCATTTGGCAACGCCGACTCCAAGAACAATCTCTCCTTAATACTAAGATTAGGAACATTTATTATATTTGGCTCATTTCCTGAATCTATACATGACAGAAGATATTTAAGTCCGTTCTTTGAGCCATTATACTTCTTATCTGAAACATAAAATTCGCAAGTGACCATCTGTGCACCATCTCTATAAATCCTACTTCCAAGATGCCAAATTCTTGTAGACGCTAAATTAGCCCTCTTTTCGAGCGCACTTTCAATCATACGCACACTCAAATCAGGAAACAACTGATCGTCGAAGATCGAATCTGAATTAAACCCGTCAGGCAGATAAGACTCAAATTTAACTTTAAAATCTTCAACTTCATCTTGGAGCGCTTTCTGACAAGCCGCACCACCAAAAAGTTCGTTCATTTGATCAATATCCAATCTTACGTTTGCACTAGCCGTAACGCGCAAGAAATCCCCAGGGCTAAGGCTATTTGCCAAGCTTGTAACATCTTTGAACTCGTTAACTCCTAAATTAGTATAATCAAGCCACCAGATCAAATGACCTGCTGACTCCATATCTTCATTTGTAAGGAACCCCTCTACACTACGATGATGAAGGTGTATTTTCGGTGAAAACTTGTGAAATTTCTGCCGCTTGTATGTGTGCTTTGTCTTTTCCAATGAATGAAAAGACATTCGGGGAAAATGGTCTGCCAGAATTCTGAAGTCATCTAGAAATGGGCCACCAAACCCATAGTATGCGCAATCACGCGTGTTCAGAAGGCCGACATCCTCAAGTTCCTGAATCCTCTCGACCAACAGGGACCGATCAACAGCCTTATTCGGCCTCAAATTATATGCCGGGTGCTTCATTTGATTTGAGAGCGAATGAGTTGATTTTCAAAACACTTTTTCCCTACAACTTCTGGATCGGAATTCTGATCCTGAAACAAATCATCTGCGACCACTTCATAATCATCCAGATCAACAGAG
Source organism: Akkermansiaceae bacterium (assembly GCA_043782285.1). Lineage (GTDB taxonomy): Bacteria > Verrucomicrobiota > Verrucomicrobiia > Verrucomicrobiales > Akkermansiaceae > Luteolibacter. Next base: position 3,295 of record JAYWAR010000347.1, read on the forward strand.
AACGAAATCTTAATAGTTCTATTCTTTAATTTTGGAGGCTCGGGAAATTTGGCAGTCGATTCACGGGCATCTCCTCTGAAAAATTTCTCCAAATTTTTATCCCTACGAAGCTTAATATGATTCTGAATACTTGCCAAATTCTTTACTCCTTCGAAACTGATAGTGCTAAGCGCAGACACTTTTTCTCGGAGTTCCTTCTCTCGGCCTTTCCACATATTAGTCATTTCGGTGAAACGCTTGATTCCCTTCTTTATACTGACCTTTGAAGCCGCGAAAATATTACTTTCCAATTTAATTTGTCTCTTGTCTGTTGCCATCGGTATTGCATCAGCTTTACCAGTGAACATAACAATACCTGATATCCCAATAAATTGGTTGTGAAAGTGCGGAACCGGGGCCTCTCCCCACCCTGTTCTCCAATCCTTATTACAATAAAGAACTACTCGATCATTACAGACGACTGTTATTCCCGACAATTCTCGACTGTTACTCGCATTCTCATCACCAACAATTCTTCCAGGCCTTACTCCGATCACTCCAAACACTTCAACATCGGGTCCTGACAATTGAAAGACGTGCGGCTTAAGAACATTGCCACCACTATCATCAATATGAACCACAAGCTCC
>JAYWAR010000348.1:0-3917 GCA_043782285.1 Akkermansiaceae bacterium
CTGGAAAATAATCCCCTCACCAAAGGCTGGGACATTTTTCCATTATACAGTGCCTTGTCACCCGCTGCTCAAGAAGCGGCGATTGCTCCCGGACCACGCCCTAAAATTATCGTTGCCACCAATGTCGCCGAGACCTCGCTCACCATCGACGGCGTGCGTACGGTGATCGATTCCGGTCTCGCTCGCACGGCGGCCTTCGAATCCAAGCGCGGCATCAACACCCTGCTGATCACCAAAATTTCCCGAGCCGCAGCCGAGCAACGCAGCGGCCGCGCTGGACGGACTGCCCCGGGTCGAGCATTTCGCTTGTGGAGTGAAACCGAGCAGGCGCGACGGACGGAGTTCGCCGCACCGGAAGTCCACCGCGTCGATTTGGCAGAAGCAGTGCTGCAGCTTAAAGCTGCCGGACTTGCCGAACTGCGAAATTTTCGTTGGTTTGATGCCCCAACCGAAGCATCACTCTCCCGCGCGGAACGGCTGCTGCATGACTTAGGTGCGCTCGACCATGCCGGAGCACTCAGCGACGAAGGTCGAAAAATGGCTTCCCTACCGTTAGAGCCACGGTTTTCTCGGCTGATTTTAGCCGGTCACCAACACGGCTGCCTCGCAGAAGCCGCCTTCATCGCGGCGACAGTACAGGGCGACGGAATTTTCACCCGCCAACGCGGTAACCTCGGCCGCAAAGATTTCATTTTAGCCGGAGATGACTCAGATTTCGCCGGCGAATGGCGCGCATTTGAAGCTGCTGAGGCCATGAATTTCGATCCACGACGTTGCGAACAAATCGGCGTTATGGCTCGCAGCGCACGCGAAACCGCACAGGGATTCGACCGCTTGGCTGCTTTAGCCAAACGCTTCGGCTGGAATTGGCAGCCCATCGATTTCAAAGCTCACCGTGAAGCGATCGGCAAGGCGATGTTAGTCGCATTCAGTGATCAGCTAGCGATTCGCCTCAGTCAAGGCACGCTGGCCTGCAAGCTGGTCGGCAATCGGAAAGGCAAGCTCGACGAAGATTCCTGTGTTCGAAATGCACCCGCCTTCGTTGCCACCGAAATCACCGAGGTCGAGGCTCGTGAAATTATCGTCCACTTGCGTCGTGCCACCGCGATTGATCCGGCGTGGTTGGCCGAGTTGTTTCCCGAAGATTTAACCATCACCGACGGCGCAGCTTACGACGAGCCGCGCCGGAGAGTGGTTGCTCGCAAAGAAACCCGCTTTCGCGATCTGGTGCTCGAAACCAAAGAAAGCGACCACGGCGTAAATCTCGACCAAGCCGCCGGCTTACTCGCCACTCGGGTGCTGGCCGGCGAGCTGATTTTAAAAAATTGGGATGACTCGGTAACCCAATGGACCGCGAGGTTGACATCGTTAGGTCGCTGGATGCCCGAGCTAGGAATGCCCGGCTGGAGCGATCAAGATCGCAGCGATGCGATTGCCCAAATTTGCCACGGCGCGGTCAGTTACAAAGAAATCAAAGAGGCCAAAGTCTGGCGGGTCTTAGGTGAGTGGCTCAGTAGCACTCAACGCGCCGCACTTGATTCGTATTGTCCTGAAAGAGTGCATCTGGCCAATGGTCAATCCGCAAAAATCACTTACGCCTGTGGCTTAGATCCATTTATTTCGCTCCGTGTCTCCCATCTTTTCGGAATCTGGGAAACCCCAACGATCGCCAATGGCCGTATTCCCCTGCTCGTCCACATCCTCACACCCGGCCAAAAACCGTGGCAAATGACCAAGGATCTCAAAGGTTTTTGGCAAACTGGCTATGCTCAGATGAAAAAAGAAGTGGCTGGCCGCTATCCGCGTCACCCTTGGCCAGATGATCCTAAGACTTGGCTCGCGACTGCCACTCGAAAATAATTGGCTTCGCCTGACATCGATTGCGAATCATCTTCTCCGAGTTCTCCAAATCCTATGTGGCGTTTTTTACTGTTATTTTCGATCCTACCTATCGCTGCCGCGTTGATTGCCCGCTGGTTTTTCGGTCTGCGGGTGCTGGCTGAGGTGGGCAACCGCACTTGCCGTTGCGACCTCGGCAAATGGATGCCTTTGGCTACGGACTCTGCCGTCGTTCACCGGGCCGAAGAATCGGCAGCTGAGTTTGGCCGTCAACTCCGGCTTAAAGCCCTCGCCGAATGGCACGAACGTGAGCCACAAGCCGCGCTCGCCCGTGAAAAAAGCCGCCGCTTTGGCATGGCGGTGCCGCCCCTCAGCGGAATCATCGCTATTTTTGCGATACTCGTCGCAAAAATCCCAGTCATCGGTGGAATCTCCGTGCTACTCGCCGCCACCGCTCTGGCTACGATATTCGGCGTACTCTCGCTCGCCCCAGAACTCGCAACCCTGGTGCAAGCGGCACGTAAAATCCGCGAAAACCAAAGTTTTCCACGGCGTGACGATGCCGATGCGGTAATCCGCTGCGCCGTGGCTCACGCTTGGAAAGAAACCCTGCCACCCATTCTCGGGTTCTTCCAGCGCTGAACAACCTCCCTCAGATTGCTGCGAGCGCCAACATGGGTTACAAACTGACCGACAACATCGGTTACACTTTTTTTTATTAGGTAGCGTTTTGCCGCCCGGCAAGCGCCATCCACGACACCAAACACCCTGCCATCGGCCGCAGTTAGCAGGCGAACGGGGACCCTAACCCTCCCAAACTGGCCCAGCGCCCTTAGCCACTTCGCCCTCGAGTTCGAAAATCCGATGCCTAACAATCGCTAAAACGAGTCGGTAGAAAATCATTTACACAAAATTACTGACACCCTCGGTTACTCACGCTCTTTGCTGTTTTGCATTTTTATCCACCTCTGCCTTGGCTTAAACAAAAGAAGAAAGCCGAACAAGACGCGACATGACAACCCCTGCCAGCCGCTCAGTTTAGATGATCTCTTGTATCTACAACCCGAACCCCGTGATCGCCGTTCGCCCCCGCTGGTAGGGGTGCATGCGCTTTGACGTTATACCAAAGAAATGAGCGTGCTACGAGGATGGTTAGGTGAGAAGATTACCATGTTTGGGATGTGGCTCTTCCTCGACAATAACGTCTACGGCCTATTCCACGACGTGATTGTGCCTACGTCCAATGGAACAACCCAGATCGACCATCTTCTGGTTTCTCCATTTGGTTTGTTTGTGATTGAGACGAAGAACTTTAAGGGATGGATTTTTGGGTCAGAAGACCAGCCTAATTGGACTCAATCGCTCTACGGAAAGAAGTTTTCATTCCAGAATCCACTCCGGCAGAACTTCCGTCACACGAAGTGCGTCGAAGAATACCTCGAACTCGATCCGACAGTTCTCCATTCCATCGTATTCGTTATTGGCGAGTGCACTTTTAAGACGCCGATGCCCCATAATGTACTTCAATCAGGGCTCAGCAGCCATATCAGATCATACCAACAAGTTCTGTTGTCTGACGCTGAGATTCATCGAATCATGCTGGCGATACGTTCTTTAAAAGATAATCGTTCATTGAACCACCGAAGCCATATGAAGTCGCTTCAAGAGCGTCACTCCTCGACAACCAAGTGCCCGCGATGCGGAGCGGAACTTGTGAAGCGTATAGCTAAGACGGGGCTGAATGCCGGATCAACATTCCTTGGATGCTCAGAATTCCCAAAATGCCGATACACAAAGAAGGTATAACCCCAAAGATAGGTTTGAGCGATAGCCTCAAGCCTATCGGTTGTTGAACGAGCCCGGGAATCACGGCGAAACTGCTCTACGCGTTGTGCGTTTTTATTTTAGCGCTTAGAACCAACGAATTGCGAATGTATGGGCACCTGAAATAGTCAGTCCGAAGGCTTCTGGGTGCCTGTAAAGCGAATCGCACGGCGATTCGCTTCACTTTTGCGTGGCAATAGATGGATTTTGACCTGTGAGGGGAGCGTAATTCGAGATTCTGCGGTGGATCACCG
>JAYWAR010000349.1:0-3913 GCA_043782285.1 Akkermansiaceae bacterium
GATTTGGCGTAAGCCGCAACTTCCGCAAACATTAAGGCGGCACCGTTGGCATCTTTATCGCGGACCGCGTCAGAGCCCAGGTAGCCGTAGCTTTCTTCGCCACCGAAGACAAAGAAACGCGAGTATTCAAGGCGTAGAGCACGAGTTTGAGCTTCACTCAGCGCACGGTAATCGCCCTTTTTGTCAGCCGGGATAGCGTCTTCATATTTGCGAAGCTTGCCCGCAATGTATTTGAATCCAGTCAGTGTATCAACGATGCCGACACCAAATCCATCGGCAATCGCATGCTGCAACTCGGTGGTCACGTAAGTTTTGACCAGCACTGCACGGTTGCGATTCGCATGGGTGAGCCAGCCAAGCTCAAAACAAGTTTTCAGCCGGTACCAAGCCATCAACGAGCCGATTTGATTGCCGCTGAGCAGGACCATTTTACCGGCCGCATCACGAACCGCTACCCCCATTCGGTCGGCGTCGGGATCGGTGCCGATCACAATTTCCGCACCCGATTGTTCAGCCAGCTCGATGGCCATCTGCAAGGCCGGGCCATTTTCCGGATTGGGCGACTCCACCGTCGGGAAGCGGCCATCTTGAAGATCTTGCTCAACCACCGTGAGCACCTCAAAACCAAAATCACGGAGCATCGGTACATTGATGTGGCCGCCTGTGCCGTGAAGGTTGGTGAAAACCAGCTTGGTGCTAGCTCCTTCCAAGAGCGAAGGTTTCAGCAGCAAAGTCTTAAGGCGGGCGATGTAAAGCGCGTCCATTTCTGCACCCAAGAGAGTGATGCTGCCGCGCTCAGACTCAGGTAGAATTTGATAAAACTCGCTGCAAATCGCATTCACCTCCTTGATGATGCCGTCGGCATGGTTATCGACAATTTGCGCACCATCGTTAAAATATGCTTTAAATCCATTGTCATGCGCCGGGTTGTGGCTGGCCGTCAAAACGACGCCGCCATCAGCACGCAGCTCACGTACCGCAAAAGATAACTGCGGCGTCGAACGGGCACCTTCAAAGAGAAAGGCGTCACAGCCGAGATCCGCGCAGGTCTTGGCGCAAAATTCTGCGAAATCACGCGAAAAATGCCGAGTGTCGTGAGCAAAAACCAGCTGCGGCTTACGCTCTGGGCCCGCAAATTGTTTGGCGTAAGCAATCAATCCCCGCACCGCACGACTGAGATTGTAAAAATTCATCGTCGCAGTACCCACACAAGGGTGCTCCGGGCGACCGTTCGGGCCACCAAGACCCTGCTCCGCTCGGGTCACGATCCGGCCGATGGTCCGACCTCGCAGGCCACCTGTACCAAAAGCTAGAGTTTTAAAAAACCGATCATTCAGCTCTTCCCAAGCTTCCGCCGCGATCAATTCCTCGATCGCACGTGACGCGATCACGCTGGTGGTACCGCTGAGCAAAGCGTTGATGTGTTTCTTGGCGGATTCAAGCAGACTGCCATTGGCCACCGCGGCGGTGAGAATTTCGGGAATAGGACTCATTGCGAAATAAACCTTAAAGAAAAGCCGGAGCATGGCAATCCCATCGATTACCGATTTTCCCTGTCCTCCACCGAACCAACTCTTCGCACTTTAAATAAGGGCCTCGTCGGCCGCCAGATCCACGCTTATTATCACCTGCGTTCATGCATCACCTTCTTCAAAACGCTGTCGCCAAGCGCAGCCAACTCCTAGATTCTACCACCAACGCCGTTCGCCTCATCGACGGCAACGGCGACGGTTTACCCGGATTGATCCTCGAAACCTACGCTGACCGTTGGTTAGTCTCGACCACAGGTCCTCAACTCGCACCACAAGTCCGCGAATGGCTGCGCGACCAAGGCTTTCCTTGCTACTGGAAACGGCTCGACCAGCACCAGAAACAATCTCCCACTCATTTGTCCGGACCGACGGTAACCGCACCGTTTGCCATTCTCGAAAACAGCCTCTGCTCCGAGATTTCATTCCAAGCCGGTTATTCGCAAGGCATCTTCCTCGACCAACGCCACAACCGCGCCGAAGTCCGCCGACGGATGCAGCCCGGGCAACGTCTCCTCAACACCTTCGCCTACACTGGTGCCTTCTCTGTCGCCGCCGCAATGGCCGGCGCCGAAACCACCACCCTCGACCTCTCACAACCCTACCTCGACTGGGCCAAACGCAATTTCTCCCTCAACTCACTCGATCCCGCCGCCCACCATTTTTGCAAGGGCGATACCTTCCACTGGCTGCGTCGTTTCGCCAAACAGGGCCGCCGCTTCGACGGCATCGTCCTCGACCCACCGACTTTCTCGCGCGACGAAAAAGGCAAGGTCTTCCGCGTCGAGGAAAACTTCGGCGAGCTCGCCGCCCTTGCCGCCGAAATCCTCGCCCCGGATGGCTGGCTGCTATGCTCGACCAACTGCCGCAATCTCGGTCTCAATGATTTTCAAAAGCAACTTCGTGGCACCTCGAACCGCCCCTTGCACGCTCGCCACTCCCCCATGCCAGAAGATTTTACCGATGAACCCTATCTGAAATCTCTGTGGCTGAGATCGTGAATCACCCGCCGATCCTCTCCGAGCGTAAGCTCCTACTGCTACTCGCCGCAGTTCAGTTTACCCAGATCATGGATTTCATGATCATGATGCCGCTTGGCCCCCAATTGATGCGGCAACTGGCCATCAGCACCCCTCAATTTGGCAACTTAATTTCCTCGTTTGCTCTCACCGCAGGAATCGTCGGACTCGCCGCAGCCCCTTTTACCGACCGCTTCGACCGCCGTAAATTGCTACTCGGTTGCTACGCCGGATTTACCCTAGGAACCTTGGCCTGCGGTCTAGCGGATAGCAGCACCTCACTGCTGTGGGCACGTGGCATTTGTGGCGCATTCGGCGGCGTCAGCGGTGCCACCATCATGGCGATCGTCGCCGATGTAGTCCCCGCAGAGCGGCGAGCGCGCGGCATGGGCATTATCATGACAGCGTTCTCGATGGCCGCCGCACTGGGAGTTCCATTTGGCCTGAAAATCGCCCAATTGTGGAAATGGCAAGCGCCATTCTTACTCATCGCGATGATTGCAGCTCTGGTCTGGCTTGGGCTCTACCAAATTCTACCGCCAGTCCGTAGCCACCTCAACAACAGCCAAGTGAGATCCGGCAAAGACTTTCTCGAATTGCTCAACAACCCCAACGCTTGGCGCGGTCTAGCACTGATGGTGGTGATGGTATTTGGTCACTTTACCATCATTCCATTCCTCTCGCATTATCTAGTCGGAAATATCGGCCTCCCCGAAAAACAACTGCTGTTATTCTATCTCACCGGTGGCCTCGTCACCCTAATCACCGGCCCCTTGATCGGCAAACTGGCAGATCGCCACGGTAAATTTCAAATCTATTTCATTCTAATTACCGGGGCTTGTATCGTCATTCGCATGTTAAGCTCTGCCGGCCTCCTCCCCGTCTGGCAAACACTGCTCCTCGCCGCTTTTTTTTTCACCTTTGCCAGCGGCCGCTTCGTACCAGGCCAAGCGACTATTTCATTGGCGGTCCCCTCAAACCGCCGCGGTGCTTACATGAGCCTAGTCGCTTGTTCGCGCGATCTTGCCTCCGGACTCACCACCTTTCTCGGCAGTCAAATCGTGACCCAAAGCGCAGACGGCCGGCTCTTGCATTTCGATCAGCTTGGCTGGCTCGCGATTGCCGTGAGTATCTTGAGCCTATGGATTTTCCGCCAAGTCCAGTCGGTAGAATAAAGCCATAACCCTCACCGCCAATTCTTCACTGACAAGTTGCAGCCAATCGTATTCTTTACTCATTCATGAGTCCACTCAATGAGCAAGACGCACAATTCACTCGCCAACAGTTAGCTCAAGCTTGCGACAAAATTGAGCACCTCTTACACGGGCTGCTCGACTCAAAAACTCGGATCGCCGAGCAAGTCCA
>JAYWAR010000350.1:0-10785 GCA_043782285.1 Akkermansiaceae bacterium
TATCAAGCAGGGGAACACCTACTACGAGGACCTCCAAAACTGCGTGGAGTTTCCCTCACCCCAACCCTCTCCCATGGGGAGAGGGAGTTCTGGTCTCCCCTCTCCCGCTGGGAGAAGGGCCGGGGATGAGGGCAGCACCACAGGTGCTATCGGCCGCTTCGACTTCGTGCTGGCCAATCCGCCGTTCAATGTCAGCAAGATCGACAAGGAGCGGCTCGCCGGAGATCCGCGCTACCCCTTCGGCATCCCGCGCACCGACAATGGCAACTACCTCTGGATTCAGCATTTCCACTCCGCGCTGAACAAAAAGGGCCGCGCCGGATTCGTCATGGCGAACTCCGCCGCCGATGCCCGCGCCTCCGAGCAGGAGATCCGGGAAAAAATCACTCGCACCGGTCATGTGGATGTCATGGTCGCCATCGGCCCGAATTTCTTCTTCACCGTCACCCTGCCCTGCACCCTCTGGTTCTTCGACAAGGGCAAGGCCGGCACCGACCGCGCGGACAAAGTGCTCTTCCTCGACGCCCGCCACATCTTCCGCCAGCTCGACCGCGCCCACCGCGATTTCACAGAAGCCCAGCTCGAATTCCTCGCCAACGTCGTCCGCTCCTATCGAGGCGAGGATCTGGAGTTGAACGACGGCTCCGAGGAGAAATGGCAGGAAATCTTCGGCGACGCCCCGTCCTACATCGACATTCCCGGCCTCTGCAAAGCCGCCAGCCTTCAGGAAATCGAAGCCCAGGGCTGGTCGCTCAATCCCGGCCGCTACGTCGGCGTCGCCAAGGGCGAGGATCTTAGTGACGAGGATTTCAAGGAACAGCTCGAAGCCCTCAACGAGGAACTCGAAGTCCTCAACGCCGAAGCGCGGGAGCTCGAGGCGAAGATCGCGGAAAACGTCACCAAACTCCTCGAAGCATGAATACTGACATCATTCATGATCCGGTGGTGTCACTTTGCTCAACCACCGGCTACAGGCTCCGATCCCGCTGGGATCATTCAAATTTCGCGGTCACCGATCATTTTGCCGACGTCGGCAAAACGATCCAAATGCTGAAGAACGCGGAGAAGATTATCGACGATCTGGTGCTCATCCGATACACATGCTATTTCCCCGTCTATAACGGCTGTACCGATGCCGGAGGCATCTCATCCTGTAGCCGGTGGTTGAGCGCAGCGACACCACCGGAACAAAATCCCCTCGAATCCCCCACCCCGGCAGGGGTGCCAGCCAACGCCCGCCATGCCCTCCACCCACACCAGCCTGCATTATCATCTCATCTTTGCGACGAAACACCGCGAACCGCTCCTCGCCAAGGAATGGCGGCACGAACTCCACGCCTATCTTGGCGGGATCGTGAATGGACTGGATGCGCACCCCGAGGGAGTCGGCGGCGTGGAGGATCATGTCCACCTGCTCGTTTCCCTGAGACCAACCGCCTGTCTCTCCGATTTCATGCGGGAGCTGAAAAAATCCTCGTCGAACTGGATCAGGGAATCGAAATGCCCTGGCTTCCACTGGCAGGAAGGTTACGCCGCGTTCTCCGTCAGTGCTTCTGCGCGGGCCTCAGTTCGCGCCTACATTGCCAATCAGGAGGAACACCATCGGCTGAAATCGTTCCGCGAGGAGCTGATCGACTTTTTGGAGAAATCCGGCGTCACCTACGATCCGCGCTATCTCGACTGATTCCACCGCCTCCGATGGCATCCCTCCGGGATGCGGGGCATGTTTCGTTCGATGATCCGGTGGTGTCGCTGCGCTCAACCACCGGCTACAGGCTCCGATCCCGCTGGGATCATTCAGATTTCGCGGTTTTCGATCATTTTGGTGACTTTCATCAAATGATCCCCATCGGCACCACCGATACCGGATACATCCCATCCCACACACGCAATGGCGAGCGAGGCCCGACCGCTATTGGCACTACTGATGCCGGAGGCATCTCATCCTGTAGCCGGTGGTCGAGCGCAGCGACACGACCGGACCTAAATCCCTCCGAATCCCGCACCCCGGCAGGGCTGCCAGCCAAAGTCCAGGCGTCTGGACGATTCTTTGAACACCATTTTGTTGGCGTCAACAAAATGGTCCCGGCCCGACTTCTTGGAATGAACGCCGAAGCGCAGGAGCTTGAAGCGAAGATCGCGCAACACCTCGTGGAACTGTTGGAAGTATCATGATCGGCACCTTTCACCGTGTGCCTATGGGGGAAGTGGCAACCTTCAAAACTGGAAAGCTCGACTCGAACGCCGCAGTCGAGAACGGAGCCTATCCATTTTTCACATGTTCCAGAGATACGTTCCGAACCAATACTTACAGTTTTGATGACGAGGTTGTTCTCTTGGCGGGGAACAACGCAAATGGCATTTACCCGCTAAAGTATTTCAAGGGTAAGTTCGACGCATACCAGCGGACTTACGTGATCCGTCCGATCGACGAATCGAAGTTGGACACTCGGTTTCTTTATTTCGCACTCCGACCGCAGCTCGATCATCTGCGAAGCGTATCAACGGGTTCGGCTACAAAATTCCTAACGATGGGGCTCTTGTCGAATTTAGAAATACCTCTCCCCGACCTCCCCACCCAACGCAAGATCGCGGGCATCCTCTCGGCCTACGACGACCTGATCGAGAACAACCTGCGCCGCATCAAGATCCTGGAGGAGATGGCGCAATCCCTCTACCGCGAGTAGTTCGTCCACTTCCGCTTCCCCGGCCACGAATCCGTACGCTTCATTGACTCAGAACTCGGGCAGATTCCGAAAGGCTGGAAGGTGAAGCCCTTGTTCGATGTGGCAACGGTCAAATACGGCAAGATGCTTCCAAAGAAGGATTTGGCGGACTCAGGTCCGTTCCCTGTTTACGGAGCAGCCAAAGTCATTGGGCGACACACTTCGTTTACCCGTGAAGAGCGGACCATTATTTGCGGCTGCCGTGGAAGTGTGGGGGAGATGCAAATCACAGAGTCCCGGTGCTTCGTGACAAACAACTCGTTCACCTTTGATCCTGTATCTGCCAATGTTTACTTTTGGCTATTCTACACGCTTTCCGAACGAGGACTTCGTGATGTCACAGGAGGTGCTGCACAGCCCCAAATCACGCTGGACGGAATTTCTCAGGTTTTTCTGTCAGTTCCTCCGGACTCCATTCTGGGCGTGTTCGAAAAACGCTCCCGCGTATTGGCTGAGCTGGCTTGGAACTTGAAAAGTAAGAACCAAATCCTCCGCCGGACCCGCGATTTACTCCTCCCTCAATTGCTTGCCTAAAGATGCCGCCACAAACCAAAATTAAATCCATCAGGATCCAAAACGTTAAGGGTATTTCAAGCAAGACGTTTGAGTTCCTGACGCCTGAAATGATTGGCAACAAGTTTCACGTGCTTGTGGCTCCGAACGGCTTTGGCAAGAGTTCGTTTGCTGCGGCTTTTAGGAGTCTGAAACCCCGGAGTTTGAAGCTTTCGCGCGGTGACTTTCATGCCCGGAGCGAAGCCCTGGTTCCGGAACTTGAGCTTGTCATCTCAGAAGGCGGAAACGAACGAAGGCTGATCGCGAACCCAAACCAGAACGATCTTCATCGCGAATTTTCGATTTCTGTCGTCAATAGCCGATTGAAGCCCAAAGCCATCGAACGCCCCTACATTACTCATGCACGTCCAACGGCAGAACTTACAGTTGAGCCTGTAGTGCTAGTAAGTCATATTCCTACTAGGCCGTTGGACATCCCATCCCAAACGGACTTAAAGGCGCGATTTGGGGCCAACGGTAAGGTTCTTCCATCCTTGGGGCACTTCTTGGAGAATCCGGTTCTTCTCTTGTCCATTTTACAAGCGAGCGAGCTACGAAAATTCACCCAGCAACGGGTTTGGAATCAGCTTGGTCCGATTCTTTCGGCGATCAACGCGGCACAAGGCAGCACCGCCGCAGTTAAGGAGTGGATTGAGGCTAATCAATTGGCTCCGCTACAAGCGCTGGAACCAATAGCTCAGGTTGCCAGCCTTTTCACCGATTATAACGATCTTTCGGATATCGATAGATTCATGGTCGCAATCGCTTTTGGACAATTGCACCACCATGATAATTCTCTCCTTAACCGAATCCGAACCTGGCGGCATTACGGTGCGGCAAAGGAGAAGTGTAGGGATCTTCTTGAAGGTTTGAACTCAAATCCAGGCTGGCTTGAAGTTCGACCCAGGGAGGATCACGGCAAACTAGTGGTTAGTTTTCCGTCGCCTATCGAGATGTCCAACGGCCAGCGAGATTTGTTTTGCTTTGTTGCGCAGTTATTGCGTGCCGAGTTTGAGCTGGATTCGGCAAAAGCAATTTTGGTTGTGGATGAAGTTTTTGACTATCTCGACGAGGCGAACTTGCTTGCTGCGCAGTTTTATGTGTCTCGATTCATTAATGCTTTTAAGGCTACCGGCCGTGAGATTTTTCCACTTTTCCTTACCCATCTGGATCCGGCAATATTCTCACATGCTGTCCTTGGGCTAGGCCGCAGAGAGTCTAGAAAGGTTCACATACTCGATCAATATTTGGATATTAGCAGGACGGGCGGGTTACCGCTAATGGTTCAAAAGCGGGAGGACGAGCTGCTAAAGCCCTTCATCGGAAAATATTTCTTCCACTTTCATCCCGACGATTGTGACCAACGAGATCTTTTTGAAACAAAAGGGCTGAGACGCGTCTGGGGACTCGCATCTGCCTTTCATACCTACGCCATAGGCGAGCTGAGAAGGTATCAAGAGGGGTGCGACAACGTGGACTACGTAGCGGTCTGCGTGGGAGCTCGGGTGGTGATTGAAAAAGCAGCTTACAATCAACTCGGTGATGGGGAGCAAAAAAGGCGCTTCACCGAAGAGTTCAACAAGCGGACATCCGACAAGCTTGATTTTGTTGAGCAAGTAGGTGGACGTGTGCCAACCGCCCATCGACTTCTAGGGCTTCTTTACAACGACATGCTCCATCCGAAGGATCACTTTGACTACGTTTCAGCTATCGTCTCTAAGATGAGAAGCCCGGCGATCCGATGCCTTATGAGGGAGATTTCAGTCCCGGAGTAATCTTGGCAAATACGTTGTGAGCACTTACGCTGAAGACCACCTTGTCGAGCAACCGGCGATCCAACTCATGCAGCATGAGCTGGGTTGGGAGGTGGGAGGGAACATCGAACATCGAACGCCCAACATTGAACATCGAAGTGAAGAGAAGAGGAAGAAGCGGCTGCGGCCGGCGCTCAGTCGCTTGAATCCGGATCTGCCGGATCTGCCGGTGAGGGCGATTGAGGGAGCGGTGGAGGAGATGGGAATTTTGAATGGAAGAGGAAGACGAAAGAAAGGTCCACGCCGCGTCGATTTCCTGATTTCACTAAAAGCAACTGTTTCACCATCTGCTGAAACAGTCAAATTTACTGAAATTGAACGCTTGCAGGATTTCACTGAATCCACTAATTTCACCGCGTGCTGAAATCCACCGGAAAACTGAAAGAGCGTGAATTGGAGCCGCAGTTCCAAGCGACCCTACGTGGACTGGTGGAGCGGGTTCCGTTCCTGAAGCTGGCGTCGTTGAAGAAGGATGTGAAACTTGGCAAGGATCGGATCGGTCGCCCGGACTGGCTGGCGGAGCTGCGGGCCGGGGACCAATCATGGACGCTGGTGGCGGAAGGCAAAAAAAACGGCCAGCCGCGCGAGGTGCGGTCCGCTGTCCTGCAACTGAAGCATTACCTTTCCCTGCTGCCACCGGACAAACCGAGTCACGGGTTGGTGCTTGCGCCGTTCATCTCGGAGGAATCGGCGCGAATTTGTGCGGAGGCAGGGGTTGGTTACGCGGACTTCGTGGGGAATGCACGGCTGTCGTTCGACCGGATTTTCATCGAGACCCGGGCGGCGGGAAATTCCCTCAGCGTGAAGCGTGAGGCGAAGTCGGTGTTTTCACCCAAGGCCACGCGGATGCTGCGGGTGCTGCTGCAAGGTCCCCTGCGGGCATGGAAGGTGAAGGATCTGGCAGTGGTGGCGGACGTGAGTCTCGGTCATGTGAGTGCGGTGAGGCAGCAGCTTTTGGCCCGTGAATGGGCGGCGGAGGAAGAGGAAGGCCTGCGGATCACCAAGCCGGATGCGTTGCTGGAGGCCTGGGCGGCGGCGGATGATTGGGAGAAGCGGACGGAGACGCGGGAGTATTCCCTGTTGGAGCATGATCCGGCCAAGGTGGCGGCCAAACTGGAGGAAACGCTCGGTGGGAAGAAACACGCGTTCACGCAATGGTTCGGAGCTTTTCTGCGGCAGCCCTATGCGCTCCCAATCGTGACGACGGTGTATGTGGAGGATTTTCCGGACGAAGGTCTATTGAAGAACAAACTCCAGGCACGACGGGTGGATGCCGGTGGCGGCCTTCGAATTGTGCGACCGGAGGACGAGGGGGTGTTCCTGTGTCCCCAAGAGATTCGGGGACGGCAGGTGGTTTGCGACGTGCAGCTCTATCTGGATGTCATCCGGGCGGGCTTGCGCGGGGACGAGGCGGCGCTCGAACTCAGAGGAACCGAGAATTTTTCAGGAGGTTGGAAATGAGCGATCTCGAATACGGCTGGCAGAAGTATCCTGTGGAAGGCTTGCGGACCACCGAGAAGGCGTTGTTCGAAGCTTGGGAGTCGCTGGAAAACTTCCGCTCCGACCTTGTCGTCGTCGGCGGTCTGGCCATCCACTACCACACCCGCGATCAGAAGAATGCTCTTTATCTCGGAGCGCCGACGCTCGATGTCGACTTCGGGATCAGTCTGGGAACCGACGCGGGGATGAAAGGAACGGTTCAATTCGACCTGCTGCAAGCCGGCTATGAAAGCGTCGGGGACCGGATGGTCAAAACGCTGGAGAGCGGTGAAAAACTCTACATCGATTTCCTAACGGAGCATCCGCCCAGCGAACAGGGCTCGCGAAACATCAGTGATATCACCGCTTCGATCTGCCCGGGAATCAATCGTGCGCTGGAGGTGAGGGAACATGCGGAAATCAACGGGATTGATCGCTTTGGAGACTCACGAAGATTTCGCATCCCGATTTGCGGGATCGGTCCGTTACTGGTTCTCAAGCTCAACGCCTTCGCCAAACGTCAGAATGAAAAGAAGGCTAAGGATGCCTACGACATCTTGGCTGCGGTGAGTTCATATTCGGGAGGAGCCGCCGCTGCGATTGAAGCGTTTGAGATCGAAAAGCAGGCCAATAATCCGGCGAAGGCAGTTGCTCTCGAAACTCTGGCTCGTGATTTCATTCATCCGGACGGATCTGGTCCGCGGCTCGCACGGCAGTTTCGCTTCGGCTCAGGTCAAGAATTGGAACGAGGGCTACGTTTACAAACGGATCTTGTCGCGATCGCGCAAGCCCTACTTGGAGAATAACCATGCCTAACTCCTACACCGAAGACCACCTCGTCGAACAACCCGCGATCCAGCTCATGCGGGATGAATTGGGCTGGGATGTGGTGAATTGCTACGACGAGTGGAGCGGCGGTGTCAGCAATCAAGGGCGGGATGGGAAGCGTGAGGAAGGGAACATCGAACTCCCAACATTGAACATCGAAGTGAAGAAAAGAGGATGATTCGGCTGAATCAGGATCTGCCGGTGGAGGCTATAGAGGGAGCGGTGGAGGAGAGGCTCGGAGCGAGACGCTCTGGCAACGGCCTGCGGCGAGACGCCACAGCCACTTTCTGTTGGACGATAGGTTCAATTTGCGCCTTGCGGGATTCCGATATCCCGTGTAATTGGAATCTATGAAGACGACAATTGATATTCCTGATTCGGCGTTGGCGGATGCCATGCGCTTCACCGGTGCGACGACGAAGCGCGAGGCGGTGGTGAAGGCTTTGGAGGCATATAACCGCCAGCAGCGGGTGAATGACCTGGTGGCGAGCTTCGGCACTTGGAACATCGCGACCAATGACGAAATCGAAGCGGGGGATCTCGCGGAGATTTCCGCGCGGCAAGGCGAATCCAAAACCCGCGCGACAGCCAAGCGATGAAAGATCGGGTTTTGGTGGATAGCTCGGTATGGATCGCGGCGACCCGCCTCGGCGGAGACCCGCAGATCGCCGCTGAACTTGGCGAATTGCTACTTTCCGGCAGGGCGGCGATGACTGAGCCGGTATGGCTTGAGCTTTTCCAAGGCATCAAGGGTAAGCGTGAGGAGGCCAGACTCGCGGAATCGAAAAAAGCCTGCATGTGGCTCGCCTTCGACGAAGCCTGTTGGACCGAAGCCGCAGCGACGGCACGTGCCTGCCTGCGGGCCGGTGTGAATGTGCCCTTCGGTGATGTGTTGGTTTCGGCCTGCGCTCGCCGCTACGGGGTGGAGCTATTGGAACGGGATCGACATTTCGCCATGATCGCCAAAGCCATAGAAAAATGAGCGACTACACCGAAGACCACCTCGTCGAGCAACCGGCGATTCAGTTCATGCAGCATGAGCTGGGCTGGGAGGTGGTGAATTGCTATGGCGAGTGGAGCGGCGGTGTTAGCAATCAGGGGCGGGATGGCAAGCGGGAGGTAGTGTTGGTTTCGCGGCTGCGGCCGGCGCTCCAACGGCTGAATCCGGATCTGCCGGTGGAGGCGATTGAGGGAGCGGTGGAGGAGATTTGCCGGGACCGAACGGCGCTGAGTCTGGCGGAGGCGAACCGGGAGATCGACAAGCTGCTCAAGCAGGGCGTGAAGGTTTCTTTTCCCGATCAAGAGCACGGCGGGCAGCGGGTAGAAGTGGTGTCAGTGGTCGATTGGGAGGTGCCGGAGAACAATAGTTTCCTGCTGGGCTCGCAGTTCTGGGTGGCGGGCGAGCTGTATCTGAAGCGGCCGGATCTGGTGGGCTTCGTGAACGGCCTGCCGCTGGTGCTGATCGAGCTGAAGAAGCCGGGCGTGAACGTGCGCGAGGGTTTTGACAAAAACCTCCGCGACTACAAGCAGACGATCCCGCAGCTTTTCCACTACAACGCGCTGCTGCTGGTCTCGAACGGCGTGCAGAGCAAGATCGGCAGCCTGACGGCGGAGTGGGAGCATTTCGGCGATTGGAAAAAGGCGACGAGCGAGGAGGACGTGGCGGAGATCTCGCTGGAGACGCTGCTGCGCGGGACTTGCGAGAAACGGCGGTTGCTGGATCTCATCGAAAATTTCACAAGATTTGTGGATGACAAAGGTAGGACGAATAAGTTGCTGGCCCGGAATCATCAGTTTCATGGAGTGAACAAGGCGATCTCTGCGTTGATCGGCCTTTGTCATCCACAAATCACCCTCACCCCAGCCCTCTCCCAGGGGGAGAGGGGGCAAGAGGTGCCGCAGTATCGGGGCGGGTTTCAGTTTGCCGGGATGGTGAAAAGAGCCCGGGAGTTGAGGCAGATGCAGACTCCGGCGGAGGATGTGCTTTGGGAGTTGTTGCGGGATCGGAGATTTCTGGGGCTGAAATTCCGGCGGCAGCACCAGGTGGGCGATTACATCCCAGATTTCTTTTGTGCCGAGTATGGCTTGATCGTGGAAGCCGATGGAGGCGTTCATCTGACAGAAGCGGCAGCCAAGAAGGACAAGATACGGGATGCGGCACTGACGACGCAGGGTTTCAAGATCGTGAGGCTCCCGAACGCTCTCATTTTAGACGACACTGAATCAACCTTGGAACAGATCGCCTCTTCACTCCCCTCTACCTTTGGGAGAGGGGCCGGGGGTGAGGGTGGAGGGCTTTTGCCTGCTGATAGTTCGATCAATCCACGCGGCCCCAAAAACGGCATCGGAGTCTTTTGGCATACCCAAGGCTCAGGCAAAAGCTACTCGATGGTGTTTTTCGCGGAGAAGGTGTTCCGCAAGCTCAAGGGGAACTGGACCTTCGTGGTGATCACGGACCGGACGGAGCTGGACACTCAGATTTACCGGACCTTCTCGACCTGCGGCGCGGCGTCCGAGCTGTGCCAGGCGACGAGCGCGAGCCACCTGCGGAAACTGCTGGGTGAGGATCACCGCTATGTGTTCACGCTGATTCACAAGTTCCGCACGGAGCCGGGGACGCTGCATCCGGTCCTATCGGAGCGGGATGACATCATCGTGCTGACGGACGAGGCGCACCGCAGCCAATACGACACGCTGGCGATGAACATGCGCACGGCGCTGCCGAATGCGAAGTTTGTGGCCTTCACCGGCACGCCGCTGATCGCCGGAGAGGAACGGACGCGCGAGGTCTTCGGCGACTACGTGAGTGTCTATAATTTCAGGCAGTCGGTGGAGGACGGGGCGACGGTGCCGTTGTTCTACGAGAACCGGACGCCGGAACTGCAAATCACCCACCCAGAGCTGAACGAGGAGATTTATCAAACGATCGAGGACGCCGGGCTGGACGACGATCAGGAAGAGAAGCTGCGGAAAGTGCTGGGCCAGCGCTATCACCTGATCACCCGCGACGATCGACTGGACGCGGTGGCGAAGGACATCGTCCATCATTTCCTGACCCGTGGCTATCAGGGCAAGGCGATGGTCGTTTCCATCGACAAGCTGACGACGCTGCGGATGTATGAAAAAGTCCGCGCCGAGTGGGAGGCGGAGAAAGCCCGCGTGCTGAAGGCGCTGGAAGGAATGGCGGGCGGTCATCCGGATTTTGCCAGGCTGCATGCGCGCTTGGTCAATCTTCAGGAGACGGACACGGCGGTGGTCGTCTCACCGGGGCAGAACGAAATTTCCGAGATGAAGAATAAGGGCTTCGACATCCTGTCGCATCGCGAGCGGATGGTGAAGGAGGATCTGGAGGAGAAGTTCAAGAATCCTGCCGATCCCTTCCGCCT
>JAYWAR010000351.1:0-3903 GCA_043782285.1 Akkermansiaceae bacterium
GGCGATCTAAAGTATAGTCTGACGAACCTTCCGCCGGAAACGAGTCTGAAGCGCCTCGCCTACATTCAGGGTCAACGTTACTGGATCGAACATGCCTTCCATGAGGCAAAAAATGAGTTAGGGATGAGTCAATATCAAGTGCGGGTGTGGCAAGGCTGGAATCATCACATGGCGTTGATTTGTTTAGCGACCGTATTCATGGTAGAGGAGAAACAGAGAAACAAGGAATCCCACCCCTTGCTGAGCTGCCGAGATGTCGTTGAATTATTGGATCACTATCTGCCGAGACGTCACCGGGACGAGGAAGAACTCCATGCCCAGATCAAAAAACGTCACGCTGCGAGACAGCGAGATATAGAACGAAGGAAGCTTCATAAACCGGGATTGCGGCGATCTCTGAATTTAACTAAGTAGAATTAACAGGGCCCTTCATCACGGTCTGTTTATAGGTTGTGGATGGACTCTTGGCAGCTGCCGCAACGCTCACGATTTTGCCGGAGACTGCGCTTTTGTTGATGGTCGATTTCTTAGCCATGAGAATCAAATAGCGCTTTTCGACCCGGCTCGTCAATGCGAATGTGTTCAATCGACCACCTTATGAGGTGGTCCTAGATCGTGGGTTTCGGCAAACTCATGCACGTTTTTTATACGATGGCCGTGACGTCGGCTCTCCGAAGGATTGCTGGCGTGTGGCGAGCGGTAGAATCCAGTCGATCATCGGTTTTCTGACAAATAGTTATCAGGCCGGGTGGGGGAGCGGAATGTTTTAGGCAGCAAAAGAAAATTGCTGTCGGTGATCGAACGCATCCCTGGCGATTGGTGGTGCCTTCCAAGTATTTTTAAGGATGTTCTGGGGCGTTTTTGTCCATTTCGCTGTCATCGGCTAACCCCGGCCATTCGCTGGTTGGCTGATTTTTGCCAGCCTGGCCATGCAATCGGGTGCTTAATTCTTCGACGCTGAGTCCCTGAGAGGCCGCAAACTCGGCGAACGCCCCGCCGGGATCCTTGGGTTTGGGCTCTTCAAAGGATTCATCTAAGTCCACCGTGTTCAACTCGGCAATTCCCGCGTAATGAATCGCACAGACTTGAACGGTATTCCGAAGAATCTTGGACGCTTCGAGAATTCCACGGCGTTTGGCCACGTGACTACCCAGTTCTTTTCGAAGGTTGTGTATGGGCTTTATGCCTCGGAGACCTTTTTGGCGCAACCATGCAATGATGACATCGTAGCGTTTGTTCAGGCGGTTGGCGGCCTCATTGTCGGTGGTGCTGGGGACAAAGAAGCTCGAGTCCGAATCTCCTCGGAGCTTCAAAAGCGCTTTATAAATATTGAGAGAAACTGGGACAACTCCATCTTCACCGTTTTTGGGTTTGAAGTGATCTTCCTCTTTGATGTGGACCATCACCTTGTCGTCTTGGAGGGAAAACCAAGACGGAATCGCTGCGCAAATCTCGCTCCTCCTCATTCCGATTCCCAAGGCCATCAAAACCACCATTGCATCGTATGGAGCCAGTTCGGTTCGACAGTCGTCCCAAATGCTTTTACGGGTGACTTGGGGCATTGGAACGTACTGAGCCACTTTCGAGCGAACCAGCTCCATCCTTTGAAAGGGGTTTTCCAAAGGGATGTTCCGAGACTTGTAATAGTCCAAGGCAGCTTTTTTGAAGACGCCGGATGCAGCGGAAATGGCGGATGCGAATGTCCGTCTGTCAGATGGTTTCGCCGTGATTGTCAGGATTTTTTTCCCGTTGAGCAATTTCTCTTTCGTTGCACCGATGGCTTTGAACCACGCCGTAGGCAACAGTTTTTTGTCGATAGCGCAGATGGTTTTGAATTCTGCCCTGGCCATCAAAAGCTTCAGACGCTCCAGATTCAGGTTGACGGTGGCGTCGGAAATCGGCTTTTCCGATTGCTGACGGAATTCATGATACAGGATGCTCATTTCCTCGTGGGTGGGATCGGCTCCAGCCTTGATGACGGGCTTCCCTTTGAGTTCTTCAAGGGCCGTGTCAAAGCCCGAGGTCTCGGCGGTCGCGAGGAAGCGCACGGCACGGGTATGGGCAACTTTTGGATTGGTGCCCAATGCCACTTGCTTTTGGCCCACTTTTTTGAATGTTTTTTGCAGAATGAAACGACCGTTGCGCTCGTAGATGGGTAATTCGTTTTTGATGCGCGGTCCGTTCTTCATGGCGGAGCAGTATCAGGTACTACTTCAGCCGACAAGATCCGTTCGCCTTAAATGCGCATTAATTTGTTCACGACGTATCCAGACGAAGATCTACGGAAGACGATGCAATACGCTGAAAATAAACGATTTAAAAATCGGTAACATTCAGTAGCTGGTCCCAAAGGGTTGGAATATAGGTTCAAATCCTACTCCCGCAACCAATGAAAGCCACTGAATTCGCAAGAGTTCAGCGGCTTTCGCCTTTTATAGGGCAAGCTTCTCAAAAACCTTTTGAATCCAGGGAAATGACGTTTTTAACGTATTCGACTGTCGGATCTGTTGCGGGGAATTTTTCCCTCGGATGCAGTTCTTAGCGTCTGTGGGAGGAGTGGGGCAAAGAAATGGCAGGGATCCAGCTCTACAACATTGCAGTCGATTTGCTGGGCGAGTTCTCCCAAACATCGGCTAGCGACCAATCATAGCGTGCTGCGAGGGCTTCACGGTAACCTTTGGTCTTTTTGACGACGACTTCTATCCGTGGTTGATCGGGCTGTTGCTTGGCCCGGCATTATCGCCACTCGCGGTCATTTTTTGGATCATTGAGGAGCTCCATTTGCTGAGGTCGCCTTTGTTGACGGATCGCTCTTTGCCAAAGTCTGTGGCGGTTTCGATCCCGTCTCGGATGAGGGCAAGCATCGCTTCTGGCGCTGAATACTTCTCGCATTGGAAGGTGAGTCCAGCATCGTACGTCTGAATAATCCACCAGAGAGAAGGAGCTTCTAACGACTGACAGTTACGGCACTTCTTAAAGTGAGTTAGCCATGCTTTCTGCTCTCCACCTCCGCTATCATCTTTTAGAGAAATGATCCAGTGAGCCATGTCCTGCAAATCTGGGATGATGCGGAAGAAGTCGCGGCCTTCGTCTTGGGCGTGGGTGTTCAGGTAGTGTCGTTTGACGATAGCCTCGCTATTTCCAGCCTGTAATGCGGCGTCGCCGATACTGCGGTGAAGGGCGACATGGTAGGAGATGAAAGAGTGACGGGCCTCGTCATGGGAGAGCTTGAAATGCTTGCGGGCGAGCTTGGTGAGGCGGTCGAAGTTTGCTGGGACGATGGGGCTGGGTGATGAAGTGAGCCAAGCAGCGAGGTTGCTAGAAATCGTGACGTGCCGCTCGTGGCGAGTCTTGGAGATATTGGCCGGAATCGTGATGGTGCGAGTCTTGAGGTTCACCAATTCATTTTCCCGGCTAGAAAGGCGCTTCAGCTCGTCTGGACAGATTCCGGCGAAGTAGAGGTAAGCGAAGTAGCGAGTGAGAACGCCGCCGCGCTAACGCATGAGAATTGAGAAGAGGTGGGCCGTCGCTTCGGGTGAAGTTGTGTGAGGCTTGGCGTCTTGGCCTTCTCTGACTTGGCGTGCGCTGAATTTTCGCACGGCGGCGACGGGGTTCTCAAGAGTGAAAGGACGATTCGTTCCCGCGTCGTGAGTAGCACACCATGAGAGGAAACCGTTGAGGTCATTGCGGTAGTTGTTCCATGTTTTTTTGGTGGCCTTATCGCTCTGGTTTTTTGCCCGTAAGTCACGAAGGAAAGACTCCACCGTCGGGGCGGTAACTTCATGCACCATTGGATTGTCCGTCGCGGTAATGAATTGGCCGACGACGCTCTTGATGGCGGTGAGTGTCCGGTCACGCACGCCGTCGCGCTCCTTGTCGTCGAGGTAGAGCTTGAAGGCGTCC
>JAYWAR010000352.1:0-3893 GCA_043782285.1 Akkermansiaceae bacterium
GTTGCCGACCTTGGAAGCATGATTCAAAGGTGACGAAGCATTCGTGGTGTCAGGGCGAACCGCCTTATTCATCAAGTGGGGCATCGGGTGGGAGTAACCATTCACTTTGACCGAAATCCGCTTGTTAGGACCAATGAACTTGCTGTCCAGCGTGCGATAAGATTCCACACCGTGCATGGAGGGATCGAGGGGCTGGGCATACGAGCGATACGAGCCTTTGGGGTTGTCCCAGCAGGCCGGATAGAAGTTGTTGTTATCGGCCATCTATTATGCCGCGCAGGCACCGATCTCGCGCAAATTGTTAAGGGTCTTCGCGGACACCGCCGTCTGTTTGGCACGGCTCGAAATGTAGAAGGTCATTCCGGCAAGCGTCGCAATGATGGAGATGGGGACCAGAATTTCGACAAGCGTGAAGCCACGCTTGTAGGAGTTAGATTTCATAGTGGTTTTTTAATTCTAGGTTTTGGAAACGAAAAACCAATGGCAGTGGTGGTGACTTAACTCACCCGGAAACTCTCACCCGATTCCATCTTCTGCAATTTTGTGAAAACTATTTCCTCCGGTTCTTGACAGAAATCCGACGCATCATGGAGCGACCGTGATCAAGGCGCGCAGAAAGCCGGTCGGGCCGCGTGAGTTGGCACCGCCGATCCCGCCAGCGAGCCGGAAACTCCGATAACTCCAACCGGTGTTAGGAGCAGGCAAGCCTGCCGATCTCGCGGGATTGACTTCGGTCACGACTTGGTCGGAAAGCATCAGTCCATTCGATCCTTCGATGGTGTAAATCACATGACCCACGGTGGCGGTTTTGGAGGTTGCCCCGCTGAAGATCGCGCCGTCGAGCACTGGCAGCGTAAGCAACATCGCCGTTTCCCCGGCGACGGCTTCGGTCCTAGCCCGCACCTTGCCGGAGGCGGTGCCGGTCGTCGGGTTGCTGTCGAGGGCGAACTCCACCCAGTTGTTTTGGCCGTCGCGATCAGGATCGCCCGCTGCCGTTAGATCCTGCGAAGTGAAGCCGGAAGTGTTAAATCCGGCGAGCCACGCCGCGTAAGGATCTGCGGTGATTCTGACTGAACCAAAGGGCTCGACGTCGCTGGCCCAGACATTCACGCCCACGGTTTCGAAGCCGTATTGCAGATGCCTTCCCGCACCGGCGTGGGTGGCGAGACTGATGCTGAAGATGCCGTTGCACAATGGCGCGGTGACTGTGTTAGAGGTGGAGTAGTCGGGCGCGAAATCCTTAATGAATGCCACCGAGGTATGGGCACCCGTCAGAGTTTGGGTCAGGACACTGCCGGTGAAGACCACGGTTTGGCCGGCGAGGCTGCCGGATTTTTCCACATACACACTGGCATCCATGATTTTGTTGCCCGTTCTGCCTGAGGCACCGCCGCCGATATACCAATAGGTCGAAGGATCACCGATGGTGTTAGGGGACAGGGTTAGGACAGGGCCGGTGAAACGGGCCTTCAGGTCCACCGTTGCCCAAGGTTGGCCAAATAAATAGGTGCCGCCATTCGCGGGTAAGTTAGAAACATTCATATAGCCGAGCCACGTCTCCGTGGGGTCCACAGTGACGACGGTATTTACGGCGACGCTATTGGCCTGATAGACCCGCACATAGTCCACGGTCATGCGTTGTGGAAAGATCGTGGAGTTATCGGGATTGCCCGGCCAATTGCCGCCCACCGCGAGATTTAGTAAAATAAACTGCGGCTGGTTGAATACCCATGCACTGCCATTGGGAAGGCTGCTCGGAGTGAGCGTAAAATAGACTTGCCCGTCGATGAACCAGCGGATGCGATTTTCCTCCCACTCGATGGCATAGATATGGAAATCGTCGGCCAGCGTGGCACCGGCCAAGGTATAACTGCCACTGATGGCGAGCTCGCCCGAGTAGCCGGGGCCGTGGACGGTGCCGTGAACGATGGCGGGTTCGCGACCGATGGTTTCCATGATGTCGATTTCCCCGCACTGCGGCCATCCGACAGAGCCGATGTTAGAGCCAAGCATCCAGAACGCGGGCCAGATGCCTTGGCCGCGTGGAATCTTGATCCGTGCCTCGATTCGACCGTAAGTCCATGACTGTTTTTCTTTAGTCAGCAGCCGCGCGGAAGTATAACTCCTGCCGCCGAAATTTTCCGCACGGGCCTCGATCACGAGTGCGCCGCCCTCGATGCGGGCGTTCTCGGTCCGGTCGGTGTAGTATTGCAGCTCATTATTGCCCCAGCCCGAGCCGCCGATGGCGTAACCCCACTTCGCGGAGTCCGGCTTGGTGCCGTCTGCTTGGGTAAATTCATCCGCCCACAGGAAGGTCCAGCCGGGAAGATTTTGCGCCGCTGCGGCGAGAGTTAGACCGGCGGCGCACATGAGAGTTAGAATTCGTGGCAGGGTGATTCGCATTTCAAGGAGTCTTCGCAATACGGACCCGCAGGAAGCCAGCCGATCCACGCGACGTGGCACCACCGATTGCCCCGTTTAAGCGGAAGCTGCGGTAGCTCCAACCGTTGCGAATCACTGGCAAGCCAGCGGTGTGCGCCGGGGAGACTTCCGTGACTGCTGGGTCGAAGGCGGTCAGCCCGTTAGAACCCTGAATGGCGGAAGCCCATTGGCCGACGGTTTGGAAGCCATATTGCACATGCTTGGTTGAGTCGGTTGTTTTGGGAGATGGGTCAATCGGGAAAACAAACGAAGGTGGCCGACGTTTCCGCCGACCACCTGGGATATTGAGTCGAGTTACGGAGTTGTCTCGAGGACGCGATAGAACTTCTTGCTGGCGGAGATGGGGTCCACCACCGAGAACAGCGATCCGGTGCCGTTGACTGAGCTGCCAAAGTTCGCCCAAGTGGAAAGATCCAGCGAGGATTTGACCTGATAGCTACTGCCAGTGCGCGTCGTCCAACTCACTTCCACAGCGGGAGCGGGGGTGGCGGCAAGCACGCTGGTGGTGCCTGGAACGGAGGGAGTTGGCAGCGAGACATCATCGATCAAGGTGACCCACTGCCACCCATTGCCCGCACCCATGGCTTGGATCCAGCCTACGGTCACGGAAGCTGCTCCAGCAGGGGTGGTGAAGGTTTTTTCAACTTTGGTCCACGCCGTGCCGACGGCAGCAAACGATGTGAAGGAGTTGCCAACCGGTCCGCCGAAATCATCGTAGAAAAACAAGGTGAACTGAGGGTCCGCTCCACCCACCTTGACGGTATTAGCGGCATAGAATGACAGGGTATAACTGGTGCTGGCGGAAACAGTGAAGCGATCACTGCGGACGTCAGTGTTAGGCGCGGTCACGGGTCCGCTGGCCGGGGTGACGGACTCGATCACTAGCATTTCCGCGCCGCTGTGAGGCGTGAATCCCATCGACGAAGCGGCGACTGTCATACTCGCTCCGGCACTGGGAGCGACCACGATATTCCAATTCGCGGCACCGGGGTTGACGCCCGTAATCGCTGCAGTTGTTTCGAATCCGGGATTGAGCACCCCGTTACCAATTGTCGGTGGAGTGGTTTCTAACACTTGATAATAGGGAGATTTTGCGGCCTCGAAAACTGAAGTGACGGAGTTGCCCGTGAGGAGTGTTCCCAGATCCTCCCAGATGCTATTATCCGCCGATTTCTGTGGCTGATAGGTATTGACGGCACTAGCGGCGGCCCAGTTCACTTGGGTGCCAGTCTTGATCGTGGCGATAGGGGGTCCCGGAGGTGCGGGTAGCAGGATTTTGAAGTTATCATAAGCGACTTGGGAATTCGGACCCCAAAGCGGCACGAGCTGGATTTGGGTGCAGGTTATTGGAATGGTGACTTGGAACGAGTAAGTCGCCCACTGGGTGCCGCTGCCAATAATGGCAGGGTACATATCACCCGTACCGGTAGGGACGAACTCGACTTTGAGAC
>JAYWAR010000353.1:0-10725 GCA_043782285.1 Akkermansiaceae bacterium
ACACGTCAAGTGTGAGGCGATCTTTGGCGCTACGGCGGTCTCGTTCGTTTTTCCGATCCAGACTCATGCTTGCGTTCGTGGACTGGAATCGAAGTTCAGTTTTCAGGCGTATGGGATGGTGGAACTTGGGGCATGTGCATCCGCAAGCCAGTGCCTTTGAAATCACTGTCGATGTTGAGATTTTCCACCCGCTGGCGCACTTCTGCCGGAGCCGCTGCTCGGTCTTGGGTCGTGTCCCATG
This sequence comes from Akkermansiaceae bacterium, assembly GCA_043782285.1. Taxonomy (GTDB): domain Bacteria; phylum Verrucomicrobiota; class Verrucomicrobiia; order Verrucomicrobiales; family Akkermansiaceae; genus Luteolibacter. Next base: position 242 of record JAYWAR010000353.1, read on the forward strand.
GGCCGCTCCAAGTGATTTTATCTTGTGGGTCGCGAATCGTCACTTCTTTGGCACCCTCCTTTGATTTGACCTCAATGCTTCCTTGCTGGTCTTTCATCTTGATTGTAGCTCCGCTTTGAACGTTGGCAGTGGCTTTATCCGCAGGTTGGACGAATGCTTGGCCGAGGGCTCCTTGTAAATGTTTTTTGAGGTCGTGCATGGCCTCGTCAATCCCAGGTGGCATTTGGAGATGCTCGTCGATGGCTTGCAAATCAAGGCCGCCAAGATTACCTTCAATTGCTTTTCGCACGCGGTCGGCGAGCTCCTTAGGAATGTCTTCGAGATTGAGTGGCGTCCGCGCTTGCGATTCTTGAGCGACAAGCTCGGCAGGCTTGATACCTAATACGACATCAAGTTGGCTAGCTTTACCTTTGTGAATCAAATTAAGAGCCAGAGTTTCGCCAGCTTGTAGTGTCGTGATCCGTTGGGTAATTTCTGCGGGCGATCCGATTGCTTGACCGGCGACGTGGGTGATCACATCGTTGACCGCGATCCCAGCTTTAGCGGCAGGCCCATCCGGAACCAGAGATCTGACAACCACACCCTCGCCGCACTTGAGATTGAGATGATCTGCCAAAATGGCCGGGACTTCGGCTGAAACGATGCCAAGAAAAGCGACTGGGGTCTTGGGGCTCGGCTTAACTTCCGGTTGAAGTTTGAACTCGGGAAGTTTGCGGGCTTTTTGCGTCGCAGGTGGCGGCGGCGGGGAATCATCTACCGGTGCTTCAAGTGCGAAGCTCGGGGTGATTAGAATAGCGGCAAGACTGATCTTCAAAAATGGGGAGAATGTCGGTTTCATAGTTTTCATACGAGAAGCGTAGTAACTGATGTGTTTCGTGTGAAAATTTTAGTTAATCCGTTTGCGCGGGAACTAATAGATATTCAATGCGTGGCTGCTCGACTTGGACCGTCCGACCGGCAGCATCTTTGAGGGTGATTTTGTCTTGATAGACTACGCGAACTAGGCTGTGAGGTTGCTTGTTGGATTTCCAGACGATGCCTTCATCGTGAACTTCACTTAAGCCGCGGTTAAAACTTGCAGGTACGAAGTTGCTGGAGTTGGCGTAGGTGGGTGCCGATGTGGTAGCCGTTTGGACCGCAAGCGTGCTCGAAGTTTTAGCCGCAGGCATCCACAAAGCGGAGGCGGCAGCAATCAAGCTCACAGCGGCGACTGCGCGCCACGCATGGCGGGTTTGCGGTGGCTCTTGGATGTTACGTGCCTTGGGAAACAGCACGATTTTTTCGTTGAGAGCGAATGGCTGTTGCTGGACGACTGTCTCCAGTCTTGCCAGAAAGTCGGCAGACAGCTTGGCCGGTGCCGTGCTGCGGAGGGCTGCCTCAAAACCGATTTCCGCAGGCGTAAGTTGAGTGAATGAGCCTTCTACCGCAGCTTCGAGCCGCAATAAAAAGCGATCATCGAGAGCGACGGCTTGGAGTTCGAGAAGATCTGCTTCGAGCGATCGTGAATCGGGTGTCATGGAGTTCGATTAATAAAGTTAGATCGAGAGGTCTCCGCGTCGGCGAGCCATGCTGAGGTTACGTTTGAGTGCTTCGAGTCCATAGCGATAGCGGGAAGCAGCGGTGTTTTGAGAAATTCCAAGAACTTCACCAATCTCGGCGAAAGTGCGTTCACCCCAAATTTTGAGGGTGATCACCTCGCTGAATTTTTCCGGCAGCTCTTTGAGGGTTGTTTCGAGTTGCTTGCGAGTTTCGTCATCCGAGGTTTCGCTTTCAAACCATGGGTGAAATGTTTCGTATTGCTCGGATTCGGCGTCGGCGGTGACATTATCTTCGCGCCGTTTGCGGCGGTCATCGCGGCGGCTGAGGTCGATCGCCAGGCGACGGATGCTGGTATAGAGATAAGGTTGCCAAGCTTCTTGGCCGCCGATGAATTCACCGCTACGAACCTTTTCGACCAGTTTGACCAAGGCATCTTGAAAAATATCTTTGGCGTCTTCTAGCGAACGGGTTTGTTGGCGGGCAAAAAGCAACAATTTGGGACCATGCAGTTCCAACCACTCACGCCAAGCAGTGGCGGCGGGTGATGCTTCGGCGGACGCAGTGAGGGTGGCCATAGGATCAGTTTCATCCATAGAGCGTTGTAGGTTACGAAATTCGTCTTTCGCTTATCATTTAAATCATAAAGCAGCTGCTGAATCAAGATCTCCAGCCTGCAAGTTTGCAGACTCGCTTAAAATGCAGGGGCTCTACCGGATTGATCGACAGCCGTGTGCCGCGCTGGCAGACCATCATCGCTGCGAGCTGCGAGTCTGCTTTGAGGACTTCCAGTGTCAGCATTGCGTCAAACTTAGCCACAAATTCAAAATCGGTAAGCCACCAGCGTGGATTTTCTGGCGTGGATTTGGGATCATAGTATTCGCTAAATGAATCAAATTGAGTTGGATCCGGGTAGGGACTGCCGATGACCCGGGCGATGCCAGTGATACCGGGCGGTTTAGCGTTGGAATGGTAAAACAGCGCGAGGTCACGAGCTGTCATTTCTTTCCACATGAAATTCCGCGCCTGATAGTTTCGAACCCCGCTCCAAGGTTCGCGTTTTACCTTGGCTAAGTCATCGATGCCGAAAACATCGGGTTCCGATTTGATCAACCAATAGTGCATCCGATCAAACGAGGGTTTGAATGAGAGTGGCTTTGGGCGTCGGTAGCGCGAGATGCTCGGGGCCGAGTTCGAGGCCCTTGGCAGCACGAAGATCACTTTCGATCGCTTCGAGTACATCCAATTCTGGGCGGAAATTTGCGGCGTGGTAAGAGCTGCGGACGAGTGGCCCACTGGCGACGTGGCGAAAGCCTTTGGCGAGAGCGATGACCTTGTATTCTTCGAAAGCGGCGGGCGTGATGTATTCGACGACCGGCAGATGTTTTTGAGTGGGTCGCAAATACTGGCCCATCGTCAACACCGTCACGTCGTGAGCGAGTAAATCGTCCATGGCGCGTAAAATTTCTTCATGGCGCTCGCCGAGGCCGAGCATGATCCCGCTTTTGGTTGCAATTTTGCCGTTGACCATGGCTTTGGCCTTTTTGAGAACGGTGAGGCTACGCTGATATTGAGCTCGCGAGCGGACGAGTGGGGTGAGTCGCTCGACGGTCTCCAAGTTGTGGTTAAAAATATGCGGGCGGGCTTCCATCACCAGCGCCAGTGCCCAGTCGCGGTCGTTGAAATCGGGTACCAGCACTTCAATGATGATTTCCGGGTTGGCTTGGCGGACCGCTTCGATGGTTTGCTTAAAATGCTCAGCGCCTCCGTCGCGCAAGTCGTCACGGGCGACTGCGGTGATCACCACGTGGCGCAAATTCATCCGACGGGTTGCCTCGGCGACGCGCTGTGGCTCATCCGATTCGAGCGCATCAGGTTTGGCGGTTTTGACGGCGCAAAATCCGCAGGCGCGGGTACATTTGTCACCGGCAATCATGAAGGTGGCGGTACCTTGGCCCCAGCATTCCCAGCGATTTGGGCACTGGGCTTCTTCGCACACAGTCACCAATTTAAGATCGGTAATCAATGATTTGGTAGACCAAAACGCGGGATTATTCGGCAAACGAACTTTGATCCAATCGGGTTTTTTTTCCCGGTGCAAAGTCGGATCGATCTTTATTTTTGGCCCACAACTGCTCATTTCGGTGGCAAACTAATCGCGCGGGTCGCTGCGGGGAAGCGGAAAGTGACCTGTTTTGGCAGATGCTGAGAAATCGACCGCACTTCCAAAGTTCTTTTCAAAACACAGAATTCGCGACAAGTGACGGTTAGATAAGATCAGAAAACTGAGCTGCGAGCGCGAGACGAGCGCCGAGCAGCAGCCTGCGACCGTCGCGGCAAAAGGTAGACATCACGAAGTTGTTAAATTCATCCAAGGACATAAACCTCAGCTCCTGCCTCGGCAAATCCCTTGGATTTTACCGCGATGCCTTTTACCAGCGCATCTTCCTCTGCGATGCTTCGCTTGACGGCGTATTGGCGGACATCGTTGCTGATTTTTGGCGAGTAGAAGTGCAGGTCGCAGATGGAGCAGAAATAGGCGGTTTTCGCGCCGTCTTGGGGGAGGGGTTTCATCGTCGAAGAGGCGGCAGCTTCGGCCATGCAGACGCTCATGAGAAATCATTCTTCGCAGGTTTTCGCCATCAAGATGCACCACGACCGTTACGGTAAGTTCCACCCCAATCTCATTCCCAAGCATCAGCGCTCAGACATTTTAACGACATGTGATCGGCAACACGATGGACAGCCTCGTAGGTTCCTTTGAATGTTGCATTGAACGGCATCATGACCGAAATTAGCCTATCGCTTGACGGTTCCTTGGGAACCTTGAAAACCGAAGGTTTAAAGGTGATTATTTATTCATTCTGGACTTCTTCGTGCGCTGTAGAAACGAACTCGCCGCGAAGCGGAGTAAGGCGAGGAATTCGATCCGACCCCATTGAGATCGTAAGGCCCGTTGACCTCAGCGAATCCGGCATCGCTTGAATTGCCTTTGCATGATCGACCTTCTCATCGAAAAAAATTATCAGGATGAACGACAGACTCGATTACGTGGGTGATTCCTCGAGATGGCATCAAGTCGTTGTTTCCTTCCATTTAGTTGATCTGCCCTAGAGCATCATTAACTTTATTAATTCGAGTAATGCCATCATGCACAAAGTTCAGATCTAGCCCAAGAAAAAGTCGAGTTAGCTTTGATGAACTCCGATATGGGAAATAAGTGAAAGGCCCGTCGTCATAAATCATGCCTGTGAGACGCATAAGATATGCGGCTCCGACCATCATTTTTTTGGTTGTACCGTCATGTTCTTTAGATGATTTCGAGAATATGGCACGACGGAGATTGGGCGTTCCGAGCGAAGCGAATAAGGGACCTTATTCAACGTTGCCACCACTGTCTTCTTAGTCTCTTGATTTTCTTGGTTTGTCGCCGCTATCAAATCAGTCACTACGTCAGGTCGAGTGAGAGGAAATTACATTCCGGATCCTCTGGTGAATTGACTCGGGGAGATCTCTCGAAAAGCTTACCTTACCAGCTTGATTAATCCAAATTTCGCCCTGTGCGATATTGAAATCAGCTGCTAGATACGAGATATCGTTCAGTAGCCGGTTCATCATCTTACCTTTTGCGCAAAAGGCTGTTCCTTCGCGAATCTGAATCGCAGATTCTGAGAAAAATCGTGAAATAAAATTCATTGTTTCGGCGAATGTTTAGCTCATCCACGGCGGAGATGGAAACTCGAATTTGAACTGGGGCGTTACCCGCTTGAATGGAGCGTCTTGTGTATGCCTAGCATGGACACGTTGTAAATTGGATTCAAATCCCTTGTAGAAATACCAGAACATGAAAATGAAGAAACTACCATTTGAAGCCAACTTGGGAGCGGGCGACTGCCTCGGGGAAGGACGGTTATGAGAATGACATGGCCGCGCTAGCGGCTCTACCCGATGCGAAGCCTGACCTCATGGACGGAGCGCAGCGGACTCAAAACCTCTCGGAAGCGTGGAAACGCGTGAACAGAAACAAAGGTGCTCCGGGGATCGACGGCATGACCGTCGAGGATTTTCCTGCTTTTAAGCAGGAGCACTGGTCGAGGATTGCCATTGCAATTCGAGAAGGAAACTACCGGCCCGCACCCGTCCGACGGGTGTGGATTATCCTCCCGACGGGATGATGTGTCTGTTAGGAATATCGAAGGTCTTGGATCGAGTGATTCAGCAAGGGTTCGCACAAGTGCTGGGACCGCTTTTCGAAGTGGATTTCAGCGAAAAAAGTGATGGATACCGTCCCGGCTGCTCAGCCCTGCAGGCAGTGGCCGTGATGCAGAGAGGCTGGAAAAAGTCCGTTGTAGCAAGACACTCGACCTGATTCGGCGCTATCTAAAGGCAGGAGTGGAGCTGCCCGATGGCACCCGCGAGGCCACGCCTCAAGGAGTGCCGCAGGGTGGTCTGCTGTCTCCCCTGTTAGCCAACATCGTGCTTGATCCATTCGATAAAGAATTAGAATGCCCCATCCGCTTGCCACCTCCCTCAAACATATTCCTTAGGAGAAAAAATCCGCCTGATTTACTAAAATTCAAAATTCAGCCTTAAATGGCGCGGGTGATTCGGAAATGACGTGAGTTATCGATAGAAATTTAGATTTTCGAACGAAAACCGGCATGATATTTCTGCGGTGTGAAATTCCTTCGCTGGTTCCTCCTACTAACTCCACTAATCTTGGCCAGCCTTCAGTGCAGCCAAATTGGTCCGCCAGGTGGCCGCCGTGACCCCTATCGAGAGCCGACTTGGAGCTCAGCGAGGAGAAATGGCCGATCAAATTCGAATTCAGGTTATTCACAACCGAGTTATTCGGATCGAGCGGGGGATTCTGGCGATACGATTTCGCTGTGGGCATTGCGGCGACAAGTGAATTTGAAGGTAGATCTGGTACGGGCTGGCAGCTATGGCCGCAGAGTGGTGAGGCCGATGACCCCGCGCTACATCACGATCCACAGTACGGAAAATTACACGGCAGGTGCCGCGCAGCATTCATTGGCCTTAAAACATGGGGCTTTGCGCTCGGGCATGAGACCGGGCGGTAATCGCATCGGTTTTCTGATTTGGCATTTCACGGTCGATCAGAGTACGGCGATTCAACACATGCCAATGAGTGAGCAAGGTGAACATGCAGATTTTAACGGTCCGGGAAATCGTTTGTCGATAGGCATCGAAATGTGTGAAAATCGCGGCTGCAGTTGGACCGCAACGATGGATCGAACCGCCAAACTCACCGCTGTTTTAATGAAACAAAATGCCATTCCTTTGCAAAATGTGGTGCCTCACTACCACTGGCCACGCCGAGGTAAAAACCCACCTAACAAAAATTGCCCACATAAGCTGATGGATGACGGCCGCCCTGGGGTGAAATGGCGGGGTTTTCTCCAACGGGTAAATAGTTACTACCGACGCATTGATTCCTGATGAATCATTTGACGCAAAACCACGGCAGTCCGGGCAATCGAGATGTCACCTTAGAGCCAAATCTCTATTACGTCTGTCAACGTTGTACCGCTTGCTGCAAATGGCCGGGCGACGTCCGAATCGAGCAACACGAAATCTCCCCGATCGCTAAATTTCTCGGTTTGGCAGAGTCCGATTTTTTAGATCGGTTCACACGACTGCGCACCAACCGACAAGGACTCTCGCTGCTCGAAAAAGACAATCATGAGTGTATCATGCTTGAGGGAAATGCTTGCCGAATCCACTCGGTGAAGCCGGAACAATGCGCAGGATTTCCCAATAAATGGAATTTCCCCGCTTGGCAGCAAGTCTGCGAGGCGATTCCGGTATCGAGTGACAACGTATCAACCTGACAGAAATTAGGGTTTTTGTAATAATCTAGCCGGTAAGATCGTTGTGAACCTGCGAAAAAGATCTTGAGGCTGAACGAGATTCTGTCCAAACCTCCGCTCGATAATTCGTTAATGCATGGGTATTTTGATCAAATCTGAGAGCGTGAAAAAACGTTTGGCCGTGATTGCCCCATTTGCATGGTTGGCGCTGCTGGCCTTTGCCGGATGGTGCCTCGGTAAAGAGTGGGGTGGTTTCCATCTCGATGACCTCAATCATGCGCTCCGCCGGATTGGGCCATGGCATGTCACTGCCGCTTTATTACTGACCACTGCGAGCTTGATCTGCAATGCTTCACTGGATTTGGTGGCTCTTCGCTGGCTGCGCCAAGACTTGCCGACAAGCAAGGTGCTCGGCACCGCTTTAATTGCGGGTTCTTTCAGTATGAATGGCGGTGGTACCATTCTTGGTGGGGGGGCGATTCGGATGCGTTTTTATGGACAGCATGGTCTTGGGGGGACTGAAATCGCTAAAATAACCGGATTTCTGGTGGTTGCCGGTTGGCTAGGCCACGCTTTGTTAGCAGGGGTCATGATGTGCTGGGCTCCGCCCCAGCTCAGTTGGTTATCCGTGCTAGCAGGGCGGGGAATCGGCGTCGTTTTACTGTTGTTTTGTGGGATAATTTGGATGCTTTCTTTAAAGGGCTTTCGGGGCATTCGGATTTTGTGGTTACCGCCCGCGCAGATTTTGTTAGCTGCGATGTTAGTTTCCACTCTCGACTGGTTATTTGCGGGTTTGGCATTGCGGGTTTTTTTACCGGCGGGTATTTCTACTCCAGCATTTTTGGCGGCTACGGCAGTAGGCCAGGCATTGGGTGCGGCCAGTCATGTGCCTGGTGGGGTAGGGGTGATGGAACTTTTTATTACCAAGTTCTCTGCAGGAATGGTGGCTCAGCCGGTCATGGTGGGGGCACTTCTCACCTATCGGCTCACTTATTATCTTATTCCTTTCGTGCTTGCAGTGGCGGTGGTGGCTGCTCGTGAAATTTGGGGACGACGGCATTGGGCCAAAGTGACTGTAGCTCATACCAGCAAAGCTTGGTCTGCCATCGCTCCACGCCTGGCCGGGATGAGCGCCCTAGCAGGAGGGTTTATATTGATGCTATCTGCGACCACCCCCATGGAGGCGCATCGGCGAATTGTGTTAGAGGAATTTGTGCCCCTGCCTTTTGTCGAGGCTTCTCATTTTCTATCGAGTATTGCAGGAACTTTGATGATCATTGTGGCCAGTGGACTGTTGCGGCGGGTCCAAGCGGCATGGTGGGTCGCAGTGGTGATGGCGACAGGGGGCATCGTTTTTTCACTGCTGAAAGGTTTTGATTGGGAGGAATCGCTGGTATTGCTGGTTTTTCTCGGAGCATTACTGCCATTTAAGTCAAAGTTTCACCGGCATGCGGGGATTTGGACTCGCCGCTTTTCGTTACATTGGTGGGGGCTTATTCTATCCATTATTGGATTGGCAATCTGGTTTGGATTTTATTCGGCCCGTCACGTGGCCTATGGCAATGACCTTTGGTGGCAGTATTCTTTTGACAATGATGCATCGCGATTATTGCGGGGGATGGCTGGAAGTGCTATGATTCTAGTATTTGTCGGATTGCTCCAATACTTCCGTCCAGTACCCCCACGGATTCGCAATCCCCAACCGTGTTTCGAGCGCGTTATGGAAATGGTCAATCACACTTCGCGTTGCAGCAGTGCCCTCGCGTTGGTCGGAGACAAAGAGTTTTTATTCAATGATGAGCAAAGTGCGTTTCTGATGTTCGGAGACCAAGGCCGAACTCGTGTCGCGCTGGCCGATCCGGTCGGTGATGAGGAAAAGTTTGAAGGACTCTATTGGCGCTTTATGGAGCAAGCACAGGACGAGGGCATGCGGGTCGCGTTCTATCAAGTTGGCGCATCCATGATTCCGGTCTGCGTGGAAATGGGTTTGCGAATTTACAAGTTGGGAGAAGAAGCGATGGTTCCACTCGATAATTTTGATTTGGCTTCTTCTGAGTTAAAAAAATTCCGCAAGGTGATGAACCGAATGGAGCGCGAAGGTTGGCTGTTTGAAATCTGGCAACCCGTGACCGTGGCAGCGCGGATTGATGAATTGCGGGCGGTTTCTGATGCTTGGCTGGCTGACAACAAGGCTCGGGAAAAGGGCTTTTCGTTAGGACGGTTTGCTGAAGATTATCTCTGTCGTCTTCCTGTGGCAGTGATCCTCGTTCAAGGACAGGTGATCGCTTTTGGAAATATTTGGCCGGGTAATGGCAAAGATGAGCTTTCGACGGATTTGATGCGACACACTCCAGATGCTCCTAACGGTGTAATGGATTGTTTATTCGTGAACTTGATGCTGTGGGGAAAGCAACAAGGTTATCAGTGGTTTGACCTTGGGATGGCACCGCTTGCTGGACTTGCAGATAATCCATTTGCACCCTTGTGGAGTCGCATCGGTGGGTTGATTTACGATAAAGGAGAGGCATTTTATAACTTCAACGGCCTGCGATCTTGGAAAAGTAAATTCCAACCGGTATGGCACCCTCGCTATCTCGCGCTCTCAAAGGCGTGGGATTTACCTGCCGCAATTATCGATATCACCACGCTCATTGGAAAATCTTCGACTCGGCCGCGGGCAGAGTTTTCGCCATCGTCTGAGGAAATGGATTCTGGTGCCGCTCAAACATCTCCTAATGTGCCATGACCCATCCGATACGAGTGATCCTTCGCCGCACATTTCTAATTGGCCAAATCATCTTATTGTTGCCTATTGGCTGGTTCATGTACCATGTTTTTATGCCACGAAATTTTTCCAGTAAAACAGCAGAGTCGTTACCCTTATCACTTTCTAGCGGGGCATTTGAAACGTTGTATTATGCGGCGGAACACCCAAAGGGAATCATCATCGTTGCCACCGGTGACGGCGGTTGGTCAGACCAATGGGAAGAGCCTGTGGCACGGCATGCTGCTGCCTCAGGGTTTGTGGTGGGTGGCTGGGATTGTCGGAAATTTGCTGACACTCGTAGTTTCGATCAAGCGAAACTGGTAGAGGCTTTCAATGCCGCTGTGACA
>JAYWAR010000354.1:0-3878 GCA_043782285.1 Akkermansiaceae bacterium
TGCTTGATCTCGCCACTGAGCCCCAATTTTTATGACGCTTCTTCAGGAACTCGAATCCCGCCTTGCTGCCGCGCTGACGGCCACTCTCGGTGAGCCGACAGCCGCGGCGGTGACCGTCGCGGCGGACCTCCGCTTCGGCGATTATCAAACCAACGCCGCAATGGTCCTCGCCAAACAGCGCAAGACCAACCCGCGGGTGCTGGCCCAAGAGATTATCGACCAACTCGAACTCAACGGCCTTGCCACCGCCGATATCGCCGGGCCCGGCTTCATCAATTTTCGGATTCTCGCCACCGCCTACGCCGCCCGAATCAGCGCCTTAAGCCGTGATCCACGCCTTGGCGTGCCTGCCACCGGCACCGGCAAAACCGTAGTCGTCGATTTCTCCGCGCCCAACGTTGCCAAACCGATGCATGTCGGTCACATCCGCTCGACCATCATCGGCGATTCGCTGGCCCGAATCGCTCGCTTCCTTGGATTCAAGGTCATTGCCGACAACCACATCGGCGACTGGGGCACTCAATTCGGGATGATCATTTACGGCTGGAATCATTTCTTGGATAGCACGGCGCTGGCGGCAGACCCTATTTCCGAGCTGGTGCGCGTTTACCGACAGGTGAATGCACTGAAAGAACAGCCGGGTGTGCTCGAAGCTTGCAAAGCCGAGTTGGTCAAACTCCAAGCCGGCGATCCCGAAAACCTTGCCATTTGGCAACAATGCATCGACGTTTCCAAAAGCGGACTCCAAAAAATCTACGCTCGCCTCGACGTGCAATTCGACCACTGGCACGGCGAGAGTTATTACAATGCGCGACTGCCCGGCCTGGTGGAGGAATTCCTCGAAAAAGGCATCGCCCGCGAAAGCAAGGGTGCCGTTTGCATTTTTTCAGCGGGCACCAAGCCACTGGAGCAAGACCCTTTCAAAGTCCACAAAGAAGACGGCTGGACTGACAACCCGGCGATCATCCGCAAGGCCGACGGTGGTTTCCTCTACGCCACCACCGATCTCGCGACGATCCAGTTCCGCATCGACGAATGGCAGGCAGATCACGTCTGGTATGTCGTCGGCGTGCCGCAGCAACTGCATTTCCGCCAGCTTTTCGATGCTGCTGCGCGCTGGGGCAAAACCGGAGATTTCCAGCATATCGAGTTTGGCTCGATCCTCGGCGACGACCGGAAGTTGATGAAAACCCGCAGCGGCGACAATGTCGGGCTGATCGAAGTGCTCGAAGAAGCCGTCGAGCGCGCCGCCAAAGCGATCGCTGAAAAAAACCCTGATTTGCAAGGGCAAGAGGCCGCGCAAATTGCGGAAATCGTCGGCATCGGCGCGGTGAAATTTGCCGAGCTGTCGCAAGGTCGGCTGACCGATTACGTATTTTCTTGGGACCGGATGCTGGCTCTCCAAGGCGACACCGCACCCTATTTGCAATACTCTCACGTCCGAATCCGCTCGATTTTCCGGAAGCTTGATGCGCCCTTCGATGCGAGCAGCGCCGAAATTCACCTCAACGCGGCGGCGGAGATTCACCTTGCCCGCCTGCTGGTGCGTTTTGGCGAGGTTTTACCGACGATCCTCGAAGATTTCAGGCCAAATTTACTCGCCAATTACTTGTTGGAATTGGCCCGCGCCTTTCACTCGTATTTCGAGGCTTGCCCAGTGCTCAAGGCAGAACAAGCGACTCGCTCCAGCCGTTTGGCGCTGTGTGAGCTTACTTCTCGCACTCTCAAACAAGGTCTCTACCTGCTCGGCATTCAAGTACCGGAGCGGATGTAAGTTCAGCTCCTTACTTACCTTGTGCATTTCCTCATCATTCCATCGAATTCAAGACCGCCTTTGCTAAAATCTCGGTGTTTACAAATCCCTGCAGCCGCGCCCGAAGAATCTTGATGTTTGCCTCACTCAACCTAGTTTAAATCGATTCCTTTCACCCTCCCATGCTCCCTTTTTACGTCATTGGTCATAAAAATCCTGATACCGACGCGATCTGCTCGGCAATCGGTTACGCCGCCCTGCTCCGCGCCGTCGGCGAGGAGCCCAAGGCGATCGCCGCGCGCTGTGGCGAAATTTCTCAAAGGACCAAATGGGTGCTGGAACGGGCCGGGCTCGATGCGCCGATGCTGCTAACCGATGTTCGGGTCAACGCCGGCATGATTTGCCACCGCAAGGTCATCAAAGTCAGTGTTTCCGACACCTTTTTAACCGCCTACCAGCGGATGCTGGCTGCGGAGATTCGCTGTGTGCCGGTTGAAGATGATGCCGGAAACCTCTATGGCATTCTGCGCTACTTTGATTTACTCAAGCTGCTGCTACCCGGTAATACCGAGGGCCTTAGCGTGCGGACCATCCATGTTTCACTCGCCAAACTGACCGACACACTCAACGCGCAAAGCCTCGGCGCGATGCTGCCGCATCCCGAATTGGAAGAAGATCTGATCCTGCTCGTCGGGGCCTCATCCCAAGGAACCGTCGAAAAACGGCTGAAACAAGCGGTGCAAGAGGGTAACGTCTCAAAATTCTTGGTAGTTTGTGGAGATCGTCCGATCGTTCAACGTTATGCGATCGATCACGGAGCCCGTGCCTTGCTGGTTACCGGAGCTAACCCGGTGTCCCCCGATATTCTCGCCTATGCCACAAGAAAAGGCGTGGTGGTCCTCAGTTGCCACCAAGACACCGCCACCGCCTCCACTTTGATTCGCTGCTCGCGCACCGTTCGTCATGTGATGGAAAAAAAATTCCTCACCTTGACCACCGCCGAGCCGATCTCACGACTGCGCAAAAGCCTCGCCGCACTTGACCAAGATTTATTCCCAGTCGTCGAGCACCATGGCGGAAAAATGATCGGGGTAATCGCCAAATCCGACCTCGTTGATCCGCCACGGATTCGGATCGCGCTGGTGGATCACAATGAATACGCCCAGGCCGTCAACGGCGTCGAGGAAGCGGAAATCACCGAGGTTATCGATCACCACCGCCTGGCCGGCGATCTCGTCTCCCGCGAGCCGATCCGCTATCTCAATGAGCCAGTCGGTTCAACCTGCACCCTAGTTGGCCGTAAATTTTTTCACCGCGGCCTGATGCCTGCGCCAAGCGTGGCGATGTGCCTATGCGCCGGCATTGTCTCGGACACACTCTGCCTGAGCTCGCCGACAACCACTTTGCTCGATCGTGAAATGCTCACTTGGCTCAGCGGCGTGGCTGGCGTGGACCCGAAAAAATTCACCGATGAGTTTTTCGCTGTCGGCTCGCTGATCGCCAACGGCAGCACCGATGAAATCCTCAATGCCGACCGCAAAGCCTTTACCGAGCAAGGCTTGGCCGTAAGCATCGCACAAGTCGAAGAACGTGATTTAGTAGGCTTCGCGGCACGGCGCATCGAATTAGAACAAGCTCTCAAAGAGCTTTCCGACCACGAAAAATCCAATCTCGCGGTCCTCGCCGTGACTGATGTCGCGCTGCATCACAGCATGATTCTGGCCATCGGTGAAGAGGCGGTACTTGAAAAACTACCCTTCGAACGGATCGACGCCACCTTGTTTCACGCGCCCGGAGTAGTCAGTCGCAAACGCCAGATTTTTCCCGCAATTTGCGAAGCCATCCAACACTCGCGGTAAGCAGTTTCAATCGTTCAAATAACCACTCAAAGACTCCCGCAAGCTTGTCCGTGCACGAAACAACAAGCTCTTGATCGCGGAAACTGAAAGCTTGAGCACCGCCGCGATTTCCTCATAAGAAAGCTGCTCGTAACGCCGCAACACCACTGCCAGCCGCTGAGCTTCCGGCAGCGCCGCAATCGCCTCATCCACCGCCCGCTGCAACTCGGCTTGAAGCAACTCCGCATCCGGCTGACGGTATGAACTCGCTTCCATCTGCTGATTGG
>JAYWAR010000355.1:0-10690 GCA_043782285.1 Akkermansiaceae bacterium
GCCGCATTCCGATCCGCACCAACCGCGACAACCGCTATTTGTCGGAATCCTTCCAAGCGCTGCCCAAACACGGCTACACCGCGATGTTTGAAACCATGCTCAACGCTTCCCCCGGCGTCGAACTCCACCTCGGCGTCGACGCCACCGAAGCCCGCGCCCGCTGGCCTCACAAACACCTGATTTTTACTGGCGCGATCGATGAATTCTACGACCGCCGCTTTGGTGCCCTGCCCTACCGCTCGCTACGCTTCGAAGAGCAGTCCTTTTCCGCAGAGCAACTGCGCACCCGCGAGCCGATTTCTGGGAAAGTCGGCTTCTGGCAACCCGCGATGCAAGTGAATTACCCGGATTACGAAGTGCCCTTCACCCGCATCGTCGAGATCAAACATGCCACCGGCCAACAGATCGATGCGACCACCATCGTCCGCGAATTCCCAAAAGACTGGACCCCTGACGACGAGCCGTTCTATCCTATCCCCGCACCCGAAGCTCGCACGGCTTACCAACGCTACGCCGAACTTGCCGCCGCAGAATCTAATACCAGCTTCATCGGCCGCTTGGCCACTTATCGCTACTTTAATATGGACCAAGTCACCGGAATGGCACTCGCTGAAGCCGATAAACTCATCGCCCGCTACGGCACCCATTTATGAAAAAATTATTTATTGCAGGCCACCGCGGGATGGTAGGTGCCGCGCTGATGCGTGAGGCCGCCCGCCGCGGTAACTTTCAGCTCGTCACCGCCAACCGCGACCAACTCGACCTTTGCAATCAAAGCGCGGTCTTCGAGTTTCTCGCCCAGCAACAACCCACCCTCGTTATCATCGCTGCCGCTAAAGTCGGCGGAATTCACGCCAACTCGACTTACCCGGCAGATTTCATTTACGAAAACCTCGCGATCGCCAGCAACCTAATTGAAGGCAGCCGCCGCGCTGGCGTGCCGCGCTTGCTGTTCCTCGGCTCCTCCTGCATCTATCCGAAGCTCGCTCCCCAGCCGATGCCGGAAGATTGCTTGCTCACCCAACCGCTAGAACCCACCAACGAAGCCTACGCCATTGCCAAAATTGCCGGCCTTAAACTCTGCCAGCATTACCGCGCCCAGCACGGCCTCATCTACCATAGCGCCATGCCTACCAATCTCTACGGCCCCGGCGACAACTATCACTCGGAAAATTCTCACGTTATCCCTGCGCTGATCCGCCGCTTCCATGAAGCCCGACTGCGTGGCGACTCCGCCGTCACCATCTGGGGCACTGGCACTCCCCGCCGCGAATTCCTCCACGTCCACGACCTCGCCGCCGCTTGCTTTCACCTGCTTGACCTCGAATCGCCTCCAGACTGGGTCAACGTCGGCGTCGGTAAGGATCTCACCATCCTCGAACTCGCCACTCTCATCGCCACAACCGTCGGCTTCACCGGCCAAATCCTCACCGATCCCAGTAAACCCGACGGCACTCCACGCAAACTCTTGGATATCTCAAAAATCCAAAGCACCGCGTGGTTACCCGAAGTCCCCTTCGAAACCGGCCTCGCTGCCGCCTACCAGGACTTCCTCGCCAGCCTCGCCAGCGGCGCGGCGCGCCTCTAACTTTTTACTTGCTTCGACTCGAAACACTCATGAAACGCGCCCTCATCACCGGCATCACTGGCCAAGACGGATCCTACCTCGCTGAATTCCTTCTCGAAAAAGGCTACGAAGTCCACGGCATCAAACGCCGCGCTTCCTTATTTAACACCCAACGGATCGACCACATCTACGAAGATCCGCAAGTCGAAAACTCGCGCTTCCGCCTCCACTACGGCGACCTCACCGACTCCTCGAACCTCACCCGCATCATCAGCGAGGTCCAACCCGATGAAGTTTACAACCTCGGCGCCCAATCCCACGTCGCCGTCTCCTTCGAAGCCCCCGAATACACCGCCGACGTTGACGCCGTCGGTACCCTACGCTTGCTCGAATCGATCCGCTTCCTCGGACTCGAAAAGAAAACCCGTTTCTATCAAGCCTCCACCTCTGAGCTCTACGGCTTAGTTCAGGAAACTCCACAGTCGGAAACGACCCCCTTTCATCCCCGCTCGCCCTACGCGGTGGCGAAGATGTATGCTTACTGGATTACCGTCAATTATCGCGAGGCCTACGGCATGTATGCTTGCAACGGCATCCTCTTCAATCACGAATCGCCGCGCCGAGGCGAGACCTTCGTCACCCGCAAAATCACCCGGGCCATCGCCAACATTGCCCAAGGCCTCGACACTTGCCTGTTCCTCGGCAACATCGACTCGCTCCGTGACTGGGGCCACGCCAAAGACTACGTCCGCATGCAATGGATGATGCTCCAACAAGACAGCCCTGAGGACTTCGTCATCGCCACCGGTAAACAAATCTCGGTCCGCGAATTCGTCACAATGGCCGCCCGTGAAGCCGGAATCGAACTCGAATTCTCCGGATTCGGAATCCAAGAAATCGCCACCGTCACCGCCGTCGATCCGGCCAAAGCACCCTCCGTCGTCGTCGGCTCGGTGATCGTCAAAGTCGACGCTCGCTACTTCCGCCCCGCCGAAGTCGAAACCCTGCTCGGTGACCCATCCAAAGCCAAAAATAAACTCGGCTGGGTGCCTGAAATCAGCGTCGAACAAATGTGTGCTGAAATGGTCGCCCATGATCTCGATGTCGCCCGCAGCCACTCTTTACTCGAGCGCCATGGCCACCATGTCGCGGTTTCCAAAGAATAAGCCTGCTGGAAGATTTGACCGAAAATTTGAAAACAATTTCCATCCTCGGCCTACCCGTCGCAGCCACCACCTACTCCGAAGCCGTCGCTTGGATTCTGCAACACGCCCAACGCCATGACCAAGCCTACGCCGTGGAAGCCGCCAATACCCACGTCGCCGCACTCGCCAAGAGCGATCCCGAGTTCGAGAAAACCATGCGCGGCTTCGATTTGATTTGCCCTGACGGCATGCCACTCGTCTGGGCACTCAATTTTCAACTCGCCGCCACCGAAAAACTTACCGATCGCGTTTACGGCCCGACTTTGATGCTGGAAACCCTCAGGGCCACTCACCACCGCGCGACTGAATTCAAGCACTTCCTCCTCGGCGGCAATCAAAGCACACTCGATAAACTCAGCCACAACTTCGCCCGCGATTTCCCGGGCATCGACATTGCCGCCACCCACTCGCCACCATTCGGCGAGTGGCCGGAAAACGAGTTCACCCTCATCGCCCAAAAAATTAAAACCTCGGGAGCCAATCTCATCTGGGTCGGCCTCGGTTGTCCGAAACAAGAGCATTGGATCGCTTGCAACAAGGACCGACTACCACCAGGCGTCTATTTCGGCATCGGTGCGGCCTTCGCCTTTCACGCCGGAGAAGTCCGCCAAGCTCCACCACTCCTCCAACGCCTCGGTCTCGAATGGGCCTACCGCGTCGCCAAAGAACCACGTCGACTTTTTAAACGCTATTTTGTTTATAACACCCTTTTCATCTATCACCTTCTCCGCCAGCAGCTGCCCCACTGACGCAAACGTGTGAGTCAGCAACTCACAGCCCGGCCAGTCGCAAGCGCCTAAAATCGCCGCAGACTTAGCCTTCCTTTCGATTCTTACTGGTGCTCAAACCTTGCTTGCCAGCCGCTGCGTTCAAGCTAACTTTCGCTCGTTCTAATTTTAATTTGTCTCATCTTAATCGACAAATGCAGGCTCAGCCCCTGCCGCAATCAACCCATTTCCTCTCAACTAATTTCCTATGAAAATCAAATCCATCTGCTGCCTCGGTGCCGGCTATGTCGGCGGCCCCACCATGGCCATGATCGCCGCCAAGTGCCCTCATATCCAGGTCACCGTCGCCGATATGAACGAAAAACGCGTCGCCGCATGGAACTCGGACACTCTGCCAGTTTACGAGCCCGGTCTCGATGAAATCGTCGCCTCCGCGATCGGCAAAAACCTCCACTTCACCACCGACATCCGCGCCGCCATCGCTGCCGCCGATTTGATTTTCGTCTCCGTCGGCACCCCCACCAAATCTTATGGCATCGGGGCCGGCCGCGCCGCCGACCTCCGCTACATCGAATCCGCCGCCCGCCTGATCGCCGAGGTTTCTGAAGGCCATAAAATCATCGTCGAAAAAAGCACCATCCCAGTCAAAACTGCGACTGCGATCAAGTCGATCCTCGCCGCCAATTCCCCGAACGGCGCGACCTTCCAAGTCCTCTCCAACCCCGAGTTCCTCGCAGAAGGCACCGCCATCCAAGACCTCCAATGCCCGGACCGGATTCTCATCGGCGGCGAAATCACCGCCGAGGGCAATGCCGCCGTCGAAGCGCTCGTCTCGGTTTACGCCAATTGGATTCCCCGCGAACGGATCCTCACCACCAATCTCTGGTCATCCGAGCTTTCCAAGCTCGTCGCCAATGCCTTCCTCGCCCAACGAATTTCCTCGATCAACTCGATTTCCGCCCTCTGCGAAGCCACCGGTGCCGACGTCGATGAAGTCGGCCGGGCCATCGGCATGGATTCACGGATCGGCTCGAAGTTCCTCAAAGCTTCGGTCGGCTTTGGCGGTTCTTGCTTCCAAAAAGACATTCTTAACCTCGTCTACCTTTGCGACTCATTCAACCTCCCCCACGTCGCCGAATACTGGCGCCAAGTCGTCCACCTCAACGATTGGCAAAAATCCCGCTTCGTCGAGAAAATCGTCCGCACCCTTTACAACACCGTCAACGGCAAACGCATCGCCATTCTCGGCTTCGCCTTTAAAAAGGACACCAACGACACCCGCGAATCGCCCGCCATCCAAGTTTGCCGCGACCTCCTCAGCGAGCGCGCCCACCTCGCGATTTACGATCCAAGGGTCTGCCCCGAAACCATCCACCAAGATCTGATTGCCGTCGGCGTCTCACCGGACTTGATTGCCTCGAACGTCTCGATTTGTACCGATCCCTACACCGCCGCTACCGGTGCCCACGCCCTCGCCACTCTCACCGAATGGGACGAGTTCCGCAGCCTCGACCTATCCCGTATTTACGACCTCATGCTCAAACCCGCCTTCGTCTTCGACGGTCGTGCCGTTCTTTCACTGACCGCGCTCAAAGCCCACGGCTTCGATGCCTTCGTCATCGGCAAGGGCCAATAAACTCAGAAATACAACTCCTTCCAGAACTGACGACGATTGAAGGTCTCAAGGTCTCAAGGTCTCAAGGTCAAAAAGAATAGAGCTTCTTTCTCCCCTTCGCGTTCTTTGCGTGCTTCTGTTCCCATGACAAAAAGCCTGTCCCTCTATCATGATTTCCTCCGGCGTCAGGCCGTGGAGGCCGTAAACCTGTGGGTCGATCTCGCGCTCCAAGGTGCTCGTATTGGCGGTCCGGTGGTCGCTGCTAGGTTGGGTGGGTGTGTTGAACTTTTTGTGTAGGCGGCAATGAAGCATCATTGTGAATATTCATTTACGAGTCTTTGAATGAGTTCGAGACAGCAGTCGCTACCGGTTGTGATGATGGGGTTTTCCAATCCGTGTGTGTTTAGAAAAATGTTGATTTTCTTCTCTAGGAGAGGGTCGCATATAGCGTTGCTTATGTATGATTTTGGTAACTTACCATTGAATCCAAACCTTTGAGTGATGGATTCGTGGAAGCCAAATCCAAGAAATACACTATGAAAGCGTGCATTGTTCATCGCATTCATAATAGGCCATTCTTGTGGATCTTTGGACAGTTCAAACCAGAATTTTAGAGTTGGTGGTCGATCGATTTGCATCTCCCCAAATGGCCTTTCTTGTAGCGTACCTAACCCGCCGTGATGATGTTGAACCAGATTCTGGGAATCTAGAGTAATCTGATCTTCCGAACTTGGGTATTTATCGACGAAATAATTCAGGAGAGAAAATTCGATTACGCGGTCGTAGTTCAGCGTAGCGAAATTAAGTGCGGGGTAAGAATCGCCGTTTTTGTCATTCACCGATTTGATTTGCTCATAAGCTTGTTCATAGTTCTCTGCGTCCTGAGTCATGAAATCAAGCAAGCTCTTGATCCATGGTGCAATTAGTTTTCTGTTATGGCGCTTAAAGTGTTCAGATACCTCATATTCACAGCGGCTAATTTCTTGATCCACAAACTTTCTACCCAGCTCTACAAGATTTATAAGATCTTTTTTCTCATCGTCCTTGGCCGTTTTCAGGAAATCGTCGATGGATGTGTGCTTACTGAAATTCTCGAGCGCCCATGATTTTTGTTCGCCGGGTAACTGTAGTGTTTCGGCATCCGTGATGATCGACTTGAAACTTTCAAACAAATTTGAACCGAGTGGAAAATCGGGATCATGTTGATTGCTGATCCGATGGCTGGCTCCAGCGCCCACAAAAAAATGAATCCCGCTAATGCTCGCTTGCATAGAGGGAGCGAAGTCATCATTCATACGATACCTTCCTGCTTGATGAAGGCGAGGAGGTCTGGGCTGTCGGCAGTGCAGATGAGGCGGGTTCGTATGGATACACTTTACTAGTCAATTTTCCGTTATCGTCGCAGCTATATCTACGGATCAGCCAACTCGGTAATACGGCGTGATCTAATATGATTCCTCCCCAACGAGGATCGCTTGGACGTGTGTAGTTAAAGTTACTGTATAGCCAGATTCGCAACAAGTCGGAAACAAAGTTTTCCCAAGCCATGGGCGAAAGCTGCGAAATCGGAATTCGGAATTCAACAATTGATGGTTCACCTGTTTTAAGATAGCTTGCAAGTGCATCAGGTGCATGTCTCTGCAAGATATTACGCAGGGTTTCGCTGCCGAGCGAGTGACCGTAGCCGCCGTGCTGCTGATGTAAAGATAGGCTTTTCACCGCGCATATTTTGCCGGAGTAACTGTGAAGGTAACGTTTCAACAACGCATCTGCTTCGGACCCAGAAGAGGGTAGTTTGCCAGTCCACTTGATGATTTCCGCCTCAATCCATTCAGGGGTCAACGGGCAGATGCCATTTGAGCAATATGTTGAATCTGAGGTGATACGACACCCATGGAAACCATGAATATAGGATACCCATTTGCTCAGTTCACTTACCACAATCAGAAATGCATTTTCTGCCAAAGGGCAGTTGTTATGGCGGCTTTCCAACCAATTCCAAGATGTTCGAAAATTAGCCTCACTCTGCTGACAATATTGGAGAATCTGAGCCATCAGGCCATCTTCAGAGAGTGCCGAATTAATCAAGGAGATGAATCGATTGTCATCAATACAGACGGAAATTTCCTCCGATTTCAGGCGATCTGGTTCCATCAGGCGGCCTGGTATTGCAGCTCCTGGAAATTGAACTGCGGCGAGCGACGCGAAAGGTGCAGTAACTCGATGCGGACCACTTGGTTGTCTTCGTTGAAGTCGAGCACCACACCTAGTGAGACTTCCTCTGTCATAATTTGGGGATCATCCAGTTGGAGGTAGAGTGCGTCGGCTTCTTGATCAGTGTGCAGTTTCATCGTTTTTCTTTCATCGTTTAGCCAAAAAATACACTCACAACCCGGTTGAGTTCAACTGTCGTATTTACGGCGACTCGCAAGACCTGCCCGCCAAACTCAAGAATCCGCCGTAAACGCCGCTCAACGGTGGCATCCGCTGGGTCGGGAATGACGCATTCGGGAGAGGCCAAAGTTCACTGTCGCCACTCGATCTGAATTTCCAGTTACCCCAGCGCTTTCTGAGCGTGTTTAGTCAGTTCGTAGTTCATTTGGCGCTACCCTCCACGATGACGGTTTCCGGCATCAGGCCGTAGAGGGTGTCAACCATTGGGTCGATCTCGCGTTCTATGGCGCGTTCTATGGCGCGGGTGGCGGCGGGTGATATGGAGAAGGGGTTTGAAACCCCTTTCCATACGCCATGCGAATTCATTTCCCAGTCCTTCGCCAAGGAGTTTCAAACCCCTTCTCCATACTCTGGCGTCGATGAGATCTTCGAGGAAGGCCGCAGCTTCGGCTTTGGCATGACAAAAGGCCTGTCTCTCTGTCATGTGGACAATGTTGCATATGAAGGTCAAAAAAATAGAGCTTCTTTTTTCCCTTCGCGTTCTTTGCGTGCTTCTGTTCAAAATCTTGGGATCGAAGATTTTAACAAAAAAACGAGAAGGTCGCAAAGGATCGCATGATAAAAGGCCTATCCTTCTATCATACCGATTTCTGGAAAGATCATGGCCCAAATTAGGCGTTAGAGAAAGCTGAAGGCCGACTTGGGGGAGGCCCTTTAAATTTCCCACCGAAATACAACTCGCCAGCCTTACTTTCTCGCTTTATTTAAGGGCGTGAATGTCACATTCCAGATAAAATGAGCTATTCCTTTCTCGATAAGGCCCTGCTCTCTCACCTCGCCTGCTTGCCCATCGAGTCGCGTGCGCCGATGCTTGGCAAGGTCGCTGGCAAACACCGCTCGCCTCACCGTGGCTCATCCGTCGAGTTTGCCGAATACCGGAAATACGTTCCCGGCGACGACACCCGCCGCCTCGATTGGAAAGCCTTTGCCCGCTCCGACCGATTCTACATCAAAGAGTTCGAGGCCGACACTAACCTCCGCGCCTACTTTGTCGTCGATGCCTCCGGCTCGATGAGTTTCGCCAGCAATGGCGAGACCAAGATTCAAGTTGCCCGCCGGATTGCCGCCTCACTCGCCTATTTACTGGTCAACCAAGGTGACGCCGCCGGCCTCTCGATTTGTACCGACCAGCTCCACCTCGAAGTCCCACCCAGCCGCCGCGCCGCTCACCTCGAACGTTTCTTCTCCACCCTCGAAAACATCCAGCCCGCCGGCGAAACCGGCCTCATCCCCGCCCTCCACACCATCGCCGAAAAAATCGGTCAACGCGCTTTCGTCGTGATTCTCTCCGACCTTTTCACCGACCCCACCACCCTCGGAGAGGCCCTCCAGCATCTCCGCTACCGCAAGCACGACATCGCCGTTTTCCACCTGATGGACCCGCTCGAACTCAGCTTCTCCTTGGACCGTCCGCACCGCTTCGTCGATCTTGAGGACGGCACCAGCATCGTCGCCGAGCCCAACCTCATCGCCGACGAATATAAGGCCGCGCTCGGGGATTTTCTCAGCACCGTCCGCACCAAGTGCCACGAGGCCGCTGCCGACTACCAGCTCATCACCACCGATACCCCACTCGAGCCGCTACTCCGCGAATTCCTCACCGCAAGGCGGCCAAAGTCGAGACACTGAACTTGCCGTTTCGTCTATTTTAGACGAAATACAAACCATGAAAACCGTCACCACGAACACCACAAAGCAGCAGCTCGGCCAAGTCCTCGACAGCTCCCGCAGCGGCCCCGTTGCCATCACCAAACACGGCCGCCCCGCCTTTGTCCTCACTTCCAAGGAAGACTACGATTCCTTGGTCCACCTGAAATTCGAGCACTTGAAACGCGAGCTTAAGGCAGGCTTCGATGCCTTGGATCGGGGAGAGTTTTCCGACAAAACCTTCGAGCAAATCGCCGCAGAAGTGATGGCAGAGTTTAAACAAAAATGATTCGGTGGGCAGCTACCGACTGTCGAAATTTGCGGAGCCAGATCTTGCAAAAATCCTTCGCGACACCATCAAAACTTGGGGAATCCAGCAAGGAGCCGCTTACTTTCAACTCCTAACTTTCGCAAGAACTCGCATCATGAACGACCCCGCCCTCACCGGCAGTAAAACCCGAGACGCCCTGACCAATGGCTGCCGCACATTGCGAGTCGCCATGCACTTGATTTTTTATCGTGTCAGTGGCGGCGGCGGCGAAATCGCCCGCATCCTCCACCAGTCCATGGACTTTTCCCGGCACGTCGGCGAGGAAACCTTCCCGTAAACATCTTTTCCCTGAATGCCAATCCACCTTGGATCCCCTTCATTTGCGAGCTCCACGCCCTTGCGGTAAATCCAATCACCCATGCTTTTCCTCAACCCATTGCTCTTATGGGGTCTGCTCACAGCAGCAGTCCCGGTAGCGATCCATCTCCTGAATCGTCGCCGCCACAAGACGATTCCATGGGCCGCGATGCAGTTCCTGCTCAAGGCCACTCGCGAGTCACGCGGTAAGAAAAAACTTCGCCACCTCGTCATTCTTGCCTGCCGCGCGCTTGCCATCGCGGCGCTTGCCTTCGCCGCTGCACGCCCGATCCTCTCTGGCTTCATCGGCTGGGGTGGCGGCTCCATCGACACCGTGGTTCTCCTGCTCGACCGCTCTGCTTCGATGGAAGCCAAACCCGGTGACGGCCTTCGCTCACGCCGTCAGAGCGTGCTCCAACAAGTCCGCGCCGCGATGACCAGCCTTGGCGCGGGTCGCCTCGTGCTGATCGACAGCGCCAGCGGCAAAGCCCAAGAAATCCCTTCGCCCGAGACTTTAGCCGAACTCGCCGCCACCGCTGCTACTGACGGCACTGCCGATTTCCCCGCCCTGCTCACCCGTGCCGCTGAATTTCTCGCCGACACCCACGGCCGCGCTGAAATCTGGCTCGCCTCCGACCTCCAATCCTCCAACTGGCACCCAAACGACGAGCGCTGGGCCGCCGCCCGCGCCAGTCTCGCCGCGCTGCCGCAAAAGCCCGCCATCCGGGTGCTCTCCCTCACCGGCTCCACCGCGCCAAATACCGCAATCCACCTTCTAAACTCACGCCGCGCGGGCGACGAAATCCAGTTGGACCTTGAAATTTTAAGGCCCGCCGACTCCCGCGG
>JAYWAR010000356.1:0-3866 GCA_043782285.1 Akkermansiaceae bacterium
AAAAAAACCTCGGTGCGACGAGTTAATTTTAAAAAGCTCTCAGTTTGGGGCTTGCTGATTGAGGGACGGTTGAATTGGATCGTGGCAACGCAGTAGCCCTTGTCACCCCCTATGAGTCTTCGTCAGCAGCTATCCGACATTCTTCCCGCACTCCTTCCTGGCAATCCTGTTGACGCGATCAAGGGGACGGAGTTGATCCGACTGACGCGCCTGCAACTGAATGGCAATTACTCGGATGCGTCGCTGCGGTACCATTTTTCGATCATGTCGTGCGATCCGGGCTCGTCGATCGCGAAGGTGGAAAAAGGCCAAGGCTACTACCGCCGGAGTGCCGTCTTGCCGGCACTTTCTGGGGCGCAGGAGCTGATGGCATTGACTCAAGGTCGTCTCGACGACCTGACGATGGCGGATCAAGACGTGGTGGACGTCGCGATGATGCGGATCCGCAAATTTCGGGCGGTGGTGACTCGCTATTTTGAAATCAATGGGCGTTTTCCGTTCGCATTTCGCCAAGCTTTTGGCAAAGATGCACCAATCAGTAATTTGTGGAAATACCCGGAGCTGGTGTTGATTGATTGGGAAACGGGTGGCACCGCGGATGAGGAAATGACGCTGGATGAAACGATGCTGGCTTTTAAGCAGCGGCTGGGGATTCCGCCATTCCGTCTGCATGCGGCGCGTTTAAGAATTCAGCCGTCGCTGCAAACTTACCGCGAAGATTTCTTCCAAACGCTGGCGGTTTCGATGTGGGCCCAAGGCGGAGAATTGATTTACGCGGCACCAATCGAGGACGAGGCCTTGGCTGATGGTTTGCGGCGATTGAGCGCCAGTTTCGGGGTTGGGGTGACTTCTTTCGGGCTGACCGCAGAAGCGCTCGACGAGCTGCCACGGCCGGCGAATATCTTAAATGCTCACCCACGCGAAACTGAGGCGATCATGGCCAAGCTTGAGCTCAACCGGATCGCCGCGCCACGATCGCGGCCGCATCTTGACTGGGCAGCGCTCAGCTCGATGCGCAATGAGTCGGAAGAAGCTGAAAAATTGGTGCGGTGGTTGACGCGTTGTCTCGATGGGCGTTGCGCCGAGGGCTACAAGGAGGATTGAATTTAGTCGGGATGTCTTGGACTTATCAAAGTGTGGCGGTGGTTGGTTCGGGGGCGATCGGACTGTATTATGGCGGGCGTTTGGCGGCGGCAGGTGAGGACGTAAGGTTTTTGCTGCGTTCTGATTTCGAGACGATTTCTCGCGGTGGAGTGCAGGCGGTGAGTGTTCACGGCGATTTCAAGTTGCCTCGGGTCAATGCCTATCGAACGGCGGCGGAAATTGGGCCGGTGGACTTGGTGATCGTTGCGTGGAAGACCACCGCAAACCCTCAACTGGCCGCGGTTTTAGCGCCATTGCTGCATCAGGAAACTCAGGTGCTGACTCTGCAAAATGGCCTAGGAAATTGTGAGCAGTTGGCAGAGATCGTTGGCCCTCAACGGGTACTGGGTGGGCTCTGCTTCGTCTGTATCAATCGGCTTGCTCCGGGTTGGGTTCATCACTCTGGCGGTGGTAAGTTGACGATCGGGGAATGGCGGACCGATCACTCTGGCCGCGCGTTGGAACTCGAAAAACGTTTTAAGGCAGCCAAAATCCAAGCGGTTGCGGTGAACCATTTGGAAAAATCGCAGTGGGAGAAGTTGGTCTGGAATATTCCGTTTAACGGACTTTCGGTTGCGGCAGGCGGCGTGACCACCGATGTTTTACTCGCCTCGGCGTCCACTGAGTACGAGCTGCGGGCGCTGATGGCGGAGGTGATCGCTGCGGCGCGGGCGCTCGGGCTTGAACTCGGTGACGAGTTGATCGACTTTCAGATCGAAAAGACTCGGCCGATGGGAGCTTACCGAACTTCGAGTATGATTGATTTTGTCGAAGGCCGGGAACTGGAGGTCGCGCCGATTTGGCAAGAGCCTTTGCGGCGTGGCATGGCGGCCGGAGTTGCGATGCCTCAGACCCTCGCGCTGCTTGAGCGAATCGAGGAAAAATTATCCAAACGGTCGTCGTCGAGTGTGGCTCCCGGCTGAGACGAGTGGGAGATCTTGATCTGGGGTGGACTTGCGGAGCGGGCGAGTGCTAGGGTGCGGCGTGCTCCCATGGTTTTCAGACAAACGATTTCCACTGTATCTCGCGCCGATGGCGGGAGTGACGGATGTGATTTTCCGTCAAATTTGCAAAGAACTGGGGGCAGATGTGATGGTGACCGAGTTTGTTTCGGCGGAGGGGATTATGCAGGCGGATGAGCGGACTCGCAAATACACCGAGTTTACCCGTGAACAGCGGCCGGTGGGAGTGCAGCTCTTTGGCGCGGATGGCGAGCGGATGGGCGAGGCGGCGCGCAAAATCATCACTTGGCAGCAGCCAGATTTTATCGATATCAACTTTGGCTGCCCGGTCAA
This sequence comes from Akkermansiaceae bacterium, assembly GCA_043782285.1. Taxonomy (GTDB): domain Bacteria; phylum Verrucomicrobiota; class Verrucomicrobiia; order Verrucomicrobiales; family Akkermansiaceae; genus Luteolibacter. The sequence goes on from JAYWAR010000356.1 coordinate 2,439, forward strand.
TAAGGTGGTCTCGCGTAACGGCGGCTCTTCGTTGCTCAGGGATTGTCCAAGTCTTGCGGCGGTCGCTAGCGGGGTGGCGAAGGCGGTGGGCGAGCAAGTGCCGGTGACCGCTAAAATACGTATTGGCTGGGATGAATCTTCGGTCAATGCGGTGGCAGTGGCGAAAATTCTCGAAGACTGCGGGATGCAGGCGATCGCAGTGCATGGTCGGACGCGCTCACAGGGATACAGCGGTGAGGCCGATTGGGAGGTGATTGATGCGGTCGCGCAGGCGGTGAAAATTCCGGTGATCGGCAATGGCGACATCAGCTGTGGCGCGGATGTGGTGCGTCGGCGCGCCGAAACCGCAGTCTCAGGGGTAATGATTGGCCGGGCGGCGATGCAAAATCCTTGGGTTTTCCGTGAGGCAAAATATTTCCTAGAGACCGGCAAGCTGTTGCCTGAGGTGCGAGTCGCGGAACGCTGGGAGCTGGTGCTCCGGCATTGCAAGTTGGCGGTTGAGAGTCGCCGGAATGGCGATGAAAAACAGACACTGACCGCGATGCGCTCGCGCTTGATGGCTTATTGCAAAGGATTTGCCGGTGCCAAAGAACTGCGCCAGCGGCTGAGTCAGGTGTCCTCGATGGCGGCAGTGGAAGATCTCGCGGCGAGCTCGTTGCAGGAGGAACTTGTTGGATTCGAGTTGTGAGTCCGCTTTGCTTGTGAAAGATTCACTTGTAAATTGCCATTAATCAAAGATTCTGTGCGAAAAATTGATAAAATACTAAGTTCTTCCATGAAATTGATAATTTACAAGTTGCTGGTGATTTTCATCGCTTGCCAGTTCGTTGCGTGTCATCGGCCGCAGCTTGCGGCGTTGCCAGGCACGGCTGAGGGCGGCCGGATTTCGTTTAACGCCTCGATCCAGCCGATTCTTTCTGAAAACTGTTATCACTGCCACGGCCCAGATTCCGGCACCCGCCAGCCGGAAAAAGAACCGCTGCGCTTGGATCGTGAGAAATTTGCTTTTGCCAAGCGCGAGGATGGCAATCCGGTGATGATCAAGGGTAATCCTGGAGCGTCGCTGCTGGTGCGGTTGATGAAGTCCCATAACCCGGAGGAAATCATGCCGCCGCCGGAGTCGCACAAGGTGTTGACTCCTCAGCAGATTGCCACGGTTGAGCGGTGGGTTAAGGAGGGCGCCGTCTATGAAGAGCACTGGTCGTTTATTCCGCCGCAACGGGCCTCAGTGCCAGTGACGAAGCACCCAGAAAAGGTGAAAAACCCGGTGGATGCGTTTATTCAAGAACGCCTGCTGAAACAAGGAATTGCACTCGCGTCCGCCGAAGAGCCGCGGGTTTTGATCCGCCGAGTGACCCTAGACCTTACCGGCTTGCTGCCTGCCCCAGCTGAGGTCGAAGCTTTTGTCAAAGACCCATCAGCGGCCGC
>JAYWAR010000357.1:0-3860 GCA_043782285.1 Akkermansiaceae bacterium
AATTTCCGTATCGTGGCATTCGGCGAGATTTTGGAGGAAGTCGCGACCGCTTTGAAAAAGGCCGATGCAGCGGCGCATGCCCGCTTCGAGCCACAGTTCTTCAGGAAGTGCGGGACAGTTACGCCGGAACCGCGACTCTTCGAGAAAGCCGAAAATAAGTTTAAAGAATTCGACACTGACAATGGATTTGCAGGGAGATGTGTTAGCCATAATTTTTTCAAAACTAACAGCTATTTTAGCAAGTGTTATATGCAGGTGGCGGGAGATATTTCGCGTCCCGAAAGATGGGGAAAGTAATTTTGATCTGGCGAGTCGGAACCTCTTCTGGGGCATACCTGCTGAAGACTCTCGGTGGACGCTTCCATGCCGAGTGGCACGATTAAGCTCTCGTCATTCGCGAGGGCCAGTTGATTTTCTTTTTCCCATTCCTCCAGACGGGCGGACGATGGGAGGAAATCCTTCGCCAATGCTCGCTTCACGACACCGGCAACCGTGGCGCAGTGCTGACCATATCATGGGTACCATCTTGTTTAGTGTCCTCAACGGCCACTGGCGCTGTGCCTACATCAATGGCGTGCATCACGACGGAATCAACCCTAAACTGTTAGAATTACGCAGTGCCATCAGCGAAGACGACGCCCGTCCATGTACCGTATTAAAGAAACGGCTGGTCTTAACTGGTTTTCCACCCAGATCCTCGACAGCATTTAACCTGTGTTAGGGCTGCCTTGGAGCATTGACATCGATGTCACGGTTAAGTCTCTCTACGGTTGCCAACAAGTTTCTGCGATCGGCTACACTCTCCAAAAACCGGCCGACTCAGCCAAGTTTATCATAGCGACTTAGTGGCAAATCCACGTATCAGCCTCGGTGTAGAAGTACGCCTCGGAAATGAACATATCGCAGTCAAAGGTTTATCCGGGCTTTAAAATAATTTAGATAAACTTCCTCTTACCACCAGAACTTAGTTTAGCCACGGAGTGGTCGGATTTTCGGATCTGTCTCAGTGTTCGCAAATGGCAGCGAGTCTGCTTGAGTCAAAGGTGGCTTGGATAAATGGGGTGGAGAACTTTGGCGCTATGGGTCAATGTCGGAGGTCGGAGTATTTAGTTAAGTTTTCTTAAATTTTTTTGAATAGTTACGAAATGTCCTCAAAAGCACTAAAATTATTGGCAATTTCTTCTGGCGGAGGACATTGGGTCCAACTACTTCGTCTACGACCTGCTTTTGAAGGCTGTAAGGTGACGTACGCGACAGTTCGAGAAGATTATCGGGTGGATGTCGGGAACGCGGATTTTCGAGTAATTCGAGATGGTAATCGATGGCATAAAAGTGCACTTCTAATAAGTGCATTCGGAATATTACGACTTCTAATTAATCTGAAGCCTGATATTGTGATTACAACTGGAGCTGCTCCTGGATATTTTGCTGTTCGTATCGGGAAGTGGCTAGGAGCCCGTGTAATTTGGGTAGATAGTTTAGCAAATGCAGATAAGCTATCGATGTCAGGTGAGAAAGCAGGAGTTTTTTCTGATTTATGGTTGACACAGTGGCCACATTTAGCTCGTAAAAATGGACCTGAATTCATAGGAAATGTATTATGATTTTAGTCACTGTCGGAACAGATTTACCTTTTGATCGAATGATTCGGGTGATCGATAATTGGGCATTTTATAACCAGCAAAAAGACGTTGTTGCTCAAATTGGAAATACTGGTTGGCAGCCAAAATACATTCAACATATTAATATGCTATCATCGATTGATTTTGTTAATTATTTAAAATCAGCTAGTTTAGTAATATCCCATGCTGGGATGGGAACAATTCTCACAGCCCTATTCTATGGAAAGCCCATTTTGGTAATGCCTAAAAAAGCGAGTCTTGGAGAGCATCGGAATGAACATCAATTAGCAACTGCTCAGAGAATAAAAAAACTTGCTAATGTTAATGTAGCATTTAATACAAATGATCTACGTAATAAATTAAATAATCTAGATGTTTTAATTCATCCTAAAAAAATTAGTAATTTAGCCAGTGAAATTTTATTAACTGAAATAAATCAATTTATCCACATGTACTCAAATATTCATTATTAAAAAATGATCACTAAATTAATTAATTTTTTTTTTTAGTTGTTGATCCAAGAACATATATTCACATGGTTCGAGTTATTTATTTCTACGGGTATTCACATGTAAAAGAGCGTAGACTAATTCAAATTGGTCATAATTCTAGTATGGCACCTAATGTGTCATTTAGAAATGGCAAGCGAATTATTATTGGCAAGGATTGTCATATTGGCGAGCGCTGCTATTTGTGGGCAGGTAATAATTTGGGTAAAATTATACTAGGTAATGGTGTGTCACTAGCACCTGAAGTTTTTATTACAGCGTCAAATTATCAATTTAGTAAAAATTTTCCGTTTCGAGATCAAATATGTAAAGAAAAAAACGTTAGAATAGGAAGTGATGTATGGCTGGGAGCACGAGTGGTTGTCACTGCTGGTGTTTTCATTGGTGATGGTTGTATCGTCGGAGCGGGGGCAGTGGTAACTAAGAATTTACCACCTAGATCTATTGCAGTCGGAATTCCTGCACGTGTTATTAGTTATCGAAAATAAATTTGCTTCTTCCGCCAAAACTGTGGACAGAAATTGGTTTTTGATCGCCACGAAGTAGTGGGATTATTTTCAAACTTGCCCACAACAGGTCGTGTCAAGAATTGATCTCCAATCCTAAAGAGTAAAATGAATCGATCGCTAAATCGCTTTAAATAATTTATTTGCAACGTCACGGACACGGCAATGACGTTCATTCCGACTCACCCTGAGGTTGAGCCTAAATCACCCCAGGAACCCCTTCTTGGACATGGCGGCTGGACACTCCCGGTGGACGCTTCCATGCCAAGTGGGGCGATCAAGCACCCGTTACTCGCGAGTGCCAGTTGATCTTCTTTTTCCAATTCCTCCAGACGGGCGGACGATGGGAGGAATTGCTACGCCAATGTCCGCTTCACGATACTGGCAACCGTGGTAGCGGTGCTGATCACATCATGGGCACCATCCTGTTCAGTGTCCTAAACGCCTTCTGGCGCTATGCTCACATCAATGGCGTGCCAGGGTGATTAGCAGGCGTGGCTATAATCGTTGCCAGATTCAGATTGTAGCTTTTCAGCTAGACAGAATGCCTCGGATTTGCATGATAAAAAGGTTATAATTTTTAGAACGATTTTTACTGTGGGTTTTCAGATCGATTCCGCCCCTCAGATTCGCACCACCACTGAGTCGTTTGAAATCAGCCAGCTCCGCCCCGCCGGGCATGTCATCTAGCAAGGAGTTTACGAACACGACTCGGAAGCCGAAATCGAAAACCTCGTCGCCGTCTTGCGTTGGGCCGGTGCCGCCAAGCGACTCAAGGACCGCATACTTGGATCGGCTGGGATGCCGTCACCTGCGGTAACCGCTTTAAACTCGTCGGCCAGCTCCATCGCTTCGTCGTTCCGCAGGAAGCCCGCCGTCCCAATCTTGCCAGCCAATGGCTCGACCTCGGCCTACGTCAGTTTCCCGACGCGTAGGAGGAAAAATACGGTATCGCCCCCTGTTAGCCGAGAGTTTCCACGACCCCGCCACCCACTAAAGTACGCTTCACAAAGTCACGAACTGGACTGCGCTCGGCTTTACCAAAGGCTTAAAGCGCCACCGTGCCGACTTCTATTAAGATCTCCAAAGCACCAAACGACTTTGGATACTGCTCTCCAAAAAACGCCCAACAACTTCTCGGCAAACTCTACACACTTCCTGAAGAGCACCGTAAAGGTATCGCCGAAACCACGTGCGGTGCCCGCAGCGCCCTGAATTGCAAA
>JAYWAR010000358.1:0-10653 GCA_043782285.1 Akkermansiaceae bacterium
TCGCACAGCGGGCCAAGTCCGGCTAACCGCCACCGCGGAGGGTTTAAAGTCCGAGTCCGTGGTGATCGGCAGCGCGCCCGCAGTTTCTCGCTAGAGCCAATTGGCTCCTGACACTCATGGATCCCAAGTCCGCCAGCTCAAATGTGCGACGACGATTCAGATTGCCCCTTGACGACTCATAAAATGACCCGCTGATCGGGTGGTTTTCCGGGTGGAACGCCAAGCCCCAGCTTGGCGGAAATCAGAAAAAAACTGCCGAGCTGGGGCTCAGCGCTGCCAGCGCCGACGCTGAAGTCGTCGCCATACAGCACAAGGCCACCTCTTATGCACCAACAGTGCGCTCCAACCCAACCCAAGACAGCCTGCCCCTTCAGGGCTGAATCAAACGAATGAGAGGAAATTCATCGATTTTTCTCGGATCGCGATGGCTCACCACGACGTGATAGAGATTGGCAATGTAGCACATCCCGCAGTGATGCGCCCAAAAGTTGGAAAAGATTTGGAGAAATAGGCTGACCCGACTGAAACCGCGAGCACAGCATTTAAAATGTTGCCCCGGTCTATGCCGCCACCTCTCACAGGCTCGGTAATTCGACCTGCTTGGTGTATTGGTAAGAATTCTTGGCCAGGAAATCCGCTTGCAGCGCTGACGTTGGGAATTTGCGCTTCTTCAGTTGATCGATCCCGAAATCCGAAATCACCGTCGCTGAAATCTGGATCGAAGTGACCCGACCCGTTGCCAAAGGTCCCGTTGATGCAGGAGTCGTGGTAAATCCGGTTCCAAGGATTTTGAGGCTGGTGGTGGCAGGGCCTAAAGTGACCCGCTCTTGGGTAATCTTCGGCGGCGTTTGCGTCGTATCAGTCACTTGGACCTGAAAGGTGACCGTAAATTGATAGATGTTTTCACACACAAAATTGCCAGGATCCGAAAGCTTGGAGTCATAGCTTGAAAACGCGCTAGTCAGATCAGGTTTACCCAATAAATCCGCGAATGTTTTATCAGGATCCACCACCAAGCGGTTCAAAACAAATGTTTCGAAACCCGTTCCAATTGGATCCTTATACTCCAGGGAATACGCGACACAGGAAACATCCCCCCCTTTATCGACCGAAGCTTTACCGATTTCTCCATTGTAACGGTCGGTGGCCCCGGTGAAGAAAACCAATTTTGCCGCATTGGTACTTTTTAAATCACCACCGCTCGGTGGGGCCTTCACTGCGGAAAACCATTCGTTGGTGGTGCCTTTGCGAATCACCATCGCTTCAAAATCACGGGCCATGGTATCGAGCATCGACTTGGCTTGGCGAGAAGCCCGCAGCTCAGAGCGACTGCGATTCCAAGTGTCCAAGGCGATCGAGGTGATGGAAACCAGGACCGTCACAATGATGGTGGTGATGGCCATCGCCACCATCAGCTCCAGCAGAGTGAAGCCACGCTTCAGGGATGCAGTCGGTTGGGTGTTCATGAGTGGGTTTTAAAAATTAATTAACGCCGAACTGCTAGGTTACGGACAAAGATCGGGTTTTTGACCGTGTTGAATTTTGTCGTGAAACCATCTCCAGCAATGTAGTCCGAAGTTTTCGCCGGCAGCAGGTGGAATTCCGCGGCAAACGCGATCACCGCTTCCGGATAGTCATCCGGTGTGGTGGACACAGTTGCGCTGATTGGATCTACGATTTTACCCGCAGTCCCCGCGACTAACTGACTGGAGTTGAAAACCAGTTGGGTGCATTTCACCAAATAAACCCCACCTTCGACCGCCGCTAAATCGGCTTTCAAATTGGTGGCATCACTCCGGAGACGCACCATCGGCACGATCACATAATCTTTACCCGGCAGCAAACCGGTCACCGACGGCACGGGAGTCGGGGTTTTATCGCTTCGGAGGGCCGCAGTCATACTGCCGCGATATTGGTAAACCAATAAGGCATCCACCGCTAATTTCTTGTTCTCAATCCAAGTGAACGCTTTGTTGAATCCGGTGGTAAAGGGCTCGCTACGCAAGGTCACCAGCTCTTGTTCCAGCGTCGAGGCCATACGGTCGGCTTGCTGAACATTGATCGATTTACGGATGCCCTCAGCGGCAGGGGTGAAAACCACCACAAAGCCGGTGAGCAATACGGCAAGCACCCCGATAGCGATAACCGTTTCAAAGACAGTGAAGCCGCGCGAACGGCGAATAGCGGAGGATTTCATCGATTAAAATGGGCTGCCAGAGTTGATGGATTGGATGCTGCTCGCGATTTGCGTCGGGCTACGAAAAAGCGAGGTCCGGCCATTGCGCCAGACCACGAAACCGCCAAAGTCGCGCTTACCTGCGGCGGTGACCCGAGGTTTTTCCGTCGGAGTTTTGACATTCCGCGCGCCTGCACCGATCACAAAACCTGCACCGGGTGTGGTACAAATCCCTTCCGCACTGAATTCATAGTAAAAATAAGAGCCTTGGTAAGGCGCTTTGACCGAGGTCAGGGTATCGACTTTAATCGAACCCGTGCCAGTTTTTTGGGTTTCTTTACTGTAATCTTGGCTGAAAAAAACCTGATCTGGCAGCAGCACTCCACGGCTAGAAAGGATCCACGTTTGAGGGATTTTTTCCAATTTGGTAGCAGAGTCTATTTCAGCGGAGACCACCACCAAGCGCCGGAGATTTTCCGCAGGATTATGGGTCAGCGAATTGGCAACCAGCACTCGCGCGTGAGTGCGCTGGCTAATCGCAATCGTCCGTGCCTCATCAAACAACGATTCTGCCGCCGCGACGCCACTGGTCACGCCTTTGCCGCTCATATTGCCGAGGCCGATGGCTCCGGCAGTCATCAAGACCGACATGATGGCAATCACGACAAGCATTTCCACCAAGGTGAAGGCCCGACCTTGCTGCCGTGAATGGGATTTCAGATCAACAATATGCATGGGTTTGAGATTTGACTGGATTTAAATTCGCTCGATTTCAGGGTTGCCGCAAGCGCTAATGTCAATACATCGCAATTACCTCATTTTTTGATTTGCCGGGTAGTGGCCACGATTTGGGCCAGAACTCCAGATCCAAGCAGGGCCCACCATTTGATGGATTTCGGTGCGAGTGGCGACCCAACCGAGCAGTTCTTTGGCGAGTGCGGGATCAGCAACCAACGAGGCGGGATCGCCCTCACGCCGGGGTCCATACTTGACCGGGACCGTCTTGCCCGAGATCGCTTCCACCGCCGCGATGATTTCTTTCACCGAAACTCCGACTCCCGTGCCCAGATTGCACCGCACCGAAGCACCGCCTGCCACCAAGTGATCAAGCGCCCGAGCATGGGCATCCGCCAAATCCTCGACGTGAATGTAATCGCGAATACAAGTGCCGTCTGGGGTGTCGTAGTCGGTGCCGAAAACTTCAAGGCAATCGATTTCTCCGGTAGCGGCCATCATCACTCGTGGGATCAAGTGGGTTTCCGGGTTGTGATCTTCGCCGATTTTACCGTCAGGCGAACAACCGCTGGCATTGAAATAACGAAGGCACGCGCTGCGCAAGCCCCACGCCGTACCGCAATCGGCAAGGATCTGCTCGACCATCAACTTGCTCATGCCGTAAGGGTTAATCGGCTTTTGTGAATTATTTTCCGTGATCGGCAGTCGCTCAGGGACTCCGTAAGTGGCGCAGGTCGAGGAAAAAACGAAAACCTTGCAGCCGAAGTCCTGCATCACTTGCAGCAGCTTAAGTGGCTCCGCAGTATTGTTTTGGTAATATTTCAGAGGATTGGTCACCGATTCACCGACGTATGCGTAAGCCGCAAAGTGAATCACCGCGCCAAACTGGTGCTTTGCAAACAAGCCGCGCACCAGTTCTTGGTCGCCGACATCACCGACCACCAGCTCGACCTCAGGATCAAGGATCGCTTGCTCGTGACCGAAAACCAGGTTGTCGAGGACCACGATTTTTCGCCCTTGACCGGCAAGCAGACGGACGGTGTGGGAGCCGATGTAACCGGCACCTCCAGTGACAAGAATCGGAGTGTTAGAAGGGTTCATAACTTTGAGGAAATGAGCAAACCGAAGAAATCACTCCGCTGTCAACCCACGGCAAGCAAAGCCGGTAAATTCTCTTAAAATTGATTCGAATAGAATCCTGCGCGGTGTTGTCGTATCGGCATGAAGAAAGACTTTCGTCGATTCACGGGTGCCGCAGTAACCGCAGGGTTTACCCTAGCTTTCGCGGCTTGCTCTTATGACCCTTACTATTCCCCAACTGCGATCAGCGGAACTTACTCTACCCGCAGCGCGCCTCCGCGGGCGGCTTATGGCCATGGCTACGGATACGGCAGCAGCAGTTTCTCCACCTCAGTGTTTATTGGTACCGGCAACCCACAATGGGGCTACGATCCAAATTGCTACAGCTACTACGATTATCACCGCCGCTGCTATTACGACCCCTACCTCAACGGCTACTACCCCATCGGTTACCGCCCACCGGTAATTTACGGCGTGCCGCATCCTTATGGCTGGCAGCAGGGCGACTCTTACTGCCGCCCACCCAGCCGTGTCACCAACGTGACGGTGATCAATTACCGCAATCGCGCGGACTCCTACCGCAACAGCTCGTATGACTGGGCCAAACAAGTTCGTAACCAGCCCTACGATACCTACCAAGGACCCCAAAACTACCAGACGCAAGGACCACGAGACTTTCAAAATCGTGACGAACCCCAAAATCCTTACCATCATCCGAATTACGACCAAGGCCCCGCTGAAAACAATTACCGCCGCAATTCAGCGAGTCCAAATTCCTACGCAGCCCCGGGAGGTCAAAACCCGGCATCCCACTCCCGCCCGAGCAACCACAATCCCTCCCCTGCGGACGCGAATATTCCGGTGAGCCATCCCGAGCCAAGAATTGAACCCAAAGACTCTGGCAATCCTCGTAATTCACCAGGCAGGCAAGTCCCTCAAGACGATCGCCACACCGATCCAATTAGAAATCAAACTCCAGCACCCGCACCCGCACCCGCACCCGCACCCGCTCCTGCGCCCGTTGCCGCGGCTCCTGCGCAGTCCGTCGAGAGCCAATGACTTCTTCACCTCACTCACGTCGCGATCTTGCGCGGCGGAGATCTTGCAAGTTCAGCGGTGACCGCAACAGATAGCGCCCAAGTAGCCAACCGGCGATGCCACCGCCGAAATGGCAAGCGTGCCCCAGACTAAAGCCACCGCCCAAGCCAAGGTCGGCGAGGCTCGCGCCAAGACTTGAAAATCCGGGTAAACCCAAAGCCGGATCGATCAGGGCGAGAATCAATTCTGAAAAAATAACTCCAAGCCCAAGGCTTTTCCCAGAAACTGGAAAAGGCCACATCCGCGACTGCGGAGACAATGTGGTGAGCAGCAATAGCAAACTCATGCAAGCTCCAGAAAACCCCACCAGCAATGGCGCAGTCGCACCGCCTGCCGCCAACAACAGGTGGCCAAGTCCGCCCCCCAAAACCCCGAAAATCAGCGCTTCCCCCAAAATTTTTGGACCCGCTATCAATTCGATCCGCGAGCCGATCAACAGCAAAAATAATGCATTCAAACCGGCGTGCCACCCGCCACCATGCAAGAATCCGTAACTCAAAACCCGCCAAACTTGGCCATCAAGAAAGCGATCCCGATTGAGCCCTAGGCGAGCAAACCACGCCCACGCCGGTTGCTGGTCTGGCCCAGCAACCAACATCCCCGCCCCCTGAATCGCCAAAATAAGCGCCACCCATGCCCAAGTTGCGGGCGAACTCCCAAGCCGCCGTAAATTCCGCCAAAGATCCGAGGCTGGCTGCTGGCGCGAATTCATGACGGTAAGCGCAGCACCGGCGAATGAGTTAATCCACCACTTGCGCCCGCGGCTCGCGGCGAGCGACGTCTTGGCCACCCGCGCTGGTCACGAATGGACCGCCTTCCAACGGAGCCACCCCCGTGAATGCCACGTCCGGCATCTCAGTCGGGCGCCCGGCCAACGGGAAATCTTTCCGCAATGGGAAATAAGGATAACCTTCCCACATCAAAATACGCTTGAGATTCGGGTGTCCGGTAAATGGAATTCCCATCATATCCCAAACTTCCCGCTCGTGCCAATCGGCACCCGCCCAAAGATCGGTTACCGATGGGACTTTTTCGCCCTCGCTGACCTTCGCCTTGATCCGCAAATGCTTCGAATCGTCCAAACTGGCGATCTCATAAACCATTTCAAAGCGTGGATCATCGCCGAAATGGTCGAGGCTCGAGATATCTAAAATCATCTCGTAACCGAGTTCGTTGCGGCATTTGGCCAACAACGCATGCACCGAGCCAAGCACGACACGCACGGTTTGTTCGCCCCGAAACTCAAGAGTTTCCCAGATTGCTTCTCCGAACGTATCGCGGAGCTTGGTGACATCGGCTGTGGCTGGCATGGCTTAAATTCGGTGTGGAGTTTAGATAACTTCTTCGATCAACGAGCGCTTCTGGTCCAGCGTCGAGTGCTCACCTTCGATCTTGGTTTGCAACTTCATCAAGCCTTCAATCAAGGCCTCAGGCCGCGGCGGACAACCTGAAATATACACGTCCACCGGAATTAACTTATCGATGCCTTGCAACACTGCGTAGCTGCGATACATCCCACCGCTTGAGGCACAAGCTCCCATTGCAATGCACCATTTCGGCTCCGGCATCTGGTCCCAAATCCGTTTCACCGCCAGCGCCATCTTGTAAGTAACCGTCCCAGAAACAATCAGCACATCACTCTGCCGTGGCGAAAAACGCATCACTTCCATCCCGAAGCGCGAGATGTCAAAACGGCTCGAAGCCGTTGCCATCAGCTCGATCGCACAACAGGCGAGGCCCATTGGCATCGGCCACAGCGAGTTTTTCCGCATCCAGTTAATGGCGGCGTCCACGCGGGTGATAATCACGTTGCCCTCGATTTTTGAATCGTAGGCGGTGTGGAGAGTACTGGAAGAAGGGCTGACCATGGTGCGTTGCTGACTTGCCCAACTTTGCCCTCGCTCATCGCTCCCCTCAAGTCGTTTGTGAAATTTTTCACAATCTTCGGCCGACTTATCGCGAATCCCGCCGTTCGGCACTGGCGCTGGCGACTTTTTTACCCCAAAAAATCATCAAGCGCTTCAGTCATCGCCATCACCCAAGCCCAGATTTTCATTGCAACGCAACAAGGACATCCGCTGAAGTCCGCGACTGCTTTTTCCATCATGACTCTCCGCACCCGCTTCGCTCCCAGCCCAACGGGACGGCTGCATCTCGGCCATGTGCTCGCGGCGCAAGTGGCGTTTTCGCTCGCCCGTGATGCCGGAGGACTTTTTTTGCTCCGCCACGAAGACATCGACGGCCCGCGGGTACGTGAAGATTTCTACGATGGAATTGAAGAAGATCTCGAGTGGCTCGGGCTGAAATGGGACGGCGACGCACTCCGTCAAACCTCCCGGAGCGAGGCTTACCAACACGCACTTGACGCACTGCGTGCTCGAAACCTGGTTTACCCGTGTTTTTGTACACGCCGGGAAATCCAAGACGAATGGGCCCGGATGGCCGCCGCGCCCCAAGGTCCGCAAACTCCAACTTACCCTCGAACCTGCCGCCAACTGACCCACCTCGAACAACAAGCCAAACTTCACTCCGGCATCCCCCACGCTTGGCGGCTCGATTCAAGCAAAGCCAGCGCTTACTGCGGGCCACTCACCTTCTGCGATCTACGCGCCGGAACGACTGCCGTGAACCCAAGCCTCCTTGGCGATGTCATCCTTGCGCGCAAAGACATCGGTAGCGCCTACCATCTCGCCGTGGTCGTGGACGACGCCTTTCAAAAAATTAGCCACGTCACCCGCGGCGAGGATTTACGCTCCTCGACTCACGTTCACCGTTTATTGCAAGTCCTTCTCGGGTTTCCCGAGCCGATCTACCTGCACCATCCGCTGATCTTGGATGAAGCCGGAAAACGTCTCGCCAAACGTAACGACTCGTTGTCGATCAAAGCCCTGCGGCAACGCGGCCTCTCTGCCACTGAAGTCTTGGCCTTCAATGCCGCCGTCCGGGCTTCCATCTTCAGCCCCTGAACCCTCACCCCGACTCGCTTTAAGTTTGACCTAAGCGCACATTTAAAGAAATATATAAGCCTCAAAAAAGCGCTTATGAATCTGATGAAGCCAGCACCGCCCCCCACCGCTGAGGGTCTGGAACAACGCATGATCGAACAGCTCGACCAGCTCGCCTTGTACCAAAACTACGAGCGAGCCTTTGGTGAAACAACCGGGTTGTCGCTGCGTTTAGCCCCAGCAAATCGCGTCCAAGCTCCGCCGGGTGCTGCATTTCACCAAAACTCATTTTGCGAATTATTCGCCCGCCACCACCCGGCTTGCGTCGCTTGCCAGTATCATCGCCAGCCTCCCCACGAGTCGCAAACGGCAATCCATACCTTTACTTGCTTTGCCGGCCGCTGCCAAAGTCGCATCCCAATTCTCAGCGCCGGAAAAACCATCGGCTTCCTGCTCACCGGCGAAGTCGCCATCCATGCCCCTTCACCAGTCCGCTTTGCCAAAATTATCCAACAGTTAAAAGAATGGCACATCGATTTCGAGGAAACCCAACTCCGCCATGCCTATTTTACAACCCGCGTGATGTCTGGCAGACATTACAACTCGATCCTCGATTTACTCGCAATTTTCGCCGACCATTTATCCCGGATTGCCGACCAGTGGCTGCTTTGCCACGAAACCCCCGAAACGCCTAATATCACCCGCGCTCTAGAATTTATCCGCCAACACATCACCGAGCCGCTCGACTTGAAACAAGTCGCTGACCAAGCACACCTCAGCACTTGTTATTTTTGTAAAAAATTCAAACTGGCGACCGGCTTGACTTTTACTCAATACGTCACGCGAACCCGGGTCGAAACTGCCAAAACTTTGCTACTGAACCCGCAAGTTCGAGTTTCCGAGGTCGCTTTCGAGGTCGGTTTCCAGTCACTCACCCATTTTAATCGAGTTTTCCGAGAAATCACCGGGGATTCCCCCACCAAATACCGTCAAGAACGGAGTGCCGCAGTCAGCTCCTCACAACCTTTGCCGGAAAGATTCCTCAACACCGCCGACCTTGAGGATGAAATAGATCGCGAGCCGCTTGCATGCACGCGCTCTGTATCGAATCCGCAGACAAATCCGTGAGGCAAAGAATGGGCCATTCCTGACAAGATCCGGGAAGCCAGCCGAGCTCAAATATGCAAAGCTGAACGCATAAGGAAAGGTGTGTGCTACCACTGGCAAACATCCATTCCTTGTTGCCGAGGCTTCGTCAATCCGGCGGGCAGCTTCGGTAGATCCGCGACTCGCCGGAGCCAATTAACAACCATGAATACACTGCTGAAATGGAATCCGCTCAATGAGTTGAGCGAAGTGCAAAATCGTCTCTCCACCTTGTTCGGGCGACCGACCTCGCGGAGCAACAGCGACGGAGCGCTCGGCTTTGCCGACTGGGCACCGCTGGTCGATGTGACCGAGGACGAAAAGGAGTTTCTGATCAAAGCGGAACTCCCGGAAGTCAACAAAGAGGACGTCAAAGTCCTAATTGAAAACGGCATCTTACGAATCAGCGGTGAACGCCGCTTTGAAAAGGAAGAACAAGGTAAAACTTACCATCGCATCGAGCGCTCTTATGGTTCATTCGAGCGGAGTTTCACGCTACCTGAAAGCTCTACACCCGAGGCGATGACCGCCGAATACAAAGACGGACTGCTTACCTTGCATGTTCCCAAAAGCGAAGAGGCTGCTCCCAAGTCGATTGAAGTCAAAATCATGTAAGCCGGAGCGCGCCCAATCGATCGGCGGCCGCTCAATATCGGCCGCCGATTCCCTGCCGCCATCCGCCCAATCGGTTGCTGCCAAGTTGTCAACCACCCGCAAACGCCCTCAAGACCCGCAAATCGGAAGTTCTCAATTTCATTTTCGCAAGATCATGAAAGCGATCCTTTGCGATCCTTTGCGAAATCTTGCACTCTCGCGGCCTTCCACGAAGAATTCATCGCCCCCTTCTCCCCATCACCCATCGCCAGATGAACTTCCTAAATCCCAACGAAATTCCGTCCCAAAGCCTAGGGTTGCGAGGCACGAGCTACCCTAGGTTCACAGTCACCCGCCATCCAACTCCAACGGGGTTGCATCCTCCCGGGCCGCGCCACGAAGGGCCGCAACCCCGTTGGGGTTGATGACTTATTTCACACAACATTCCCAAGGTAGTCGCCTCGCTCCAACCCAGGGCTGAATGCTGTGGCCCCGGTGGGGCAAAGATCTCTGACTTCCTCACCCACCTTTACCAGACGTTCACCGCCAATAGCCCAGACCTCCCCTCCTCCCGATTGCCCAATCAAAACCTCATACGAAGTCACGAAGCCGCGAAGTAGAGGCAGAGAAGGCAAATCCATTTCCTTCTCTGCCTCTACTTCGCGCCTTCGTGTCCTGCAGCGCAGAATCTCTGAAGGATCTTATTTCAGGTCGAGAAAGGATTCATTTTGCGTTTGAGAAGGATTGGACTTGTCGCTGCCGGGTAGGACCGGAAACGTCAATCCATGATTTCACCCGCTGCGGTTATCACATCGGTGCTGCCGGTGTATTTGCTGATTATTGCAGGGGCCGTGCTGCGCCGCAGCGGGGTCATCCACA